>CAIMKO010000340.1 GCA_903841915.1 uncultured Chitinophagaceae bacterium
GCAACAGGCCATGCTTTTTGCAGGGGTATTTTAGTTTCACTTACCCAGGCCGTATAGATATAGATCAAGGGATAGTGCGTGATATACATGGGATAAGAAATATCGCCTAAGAACTTACAGAACTTAGACGCATATTTTCCTTTTATTTCGCCACTGGCACCCAGGTAAACGATCAGCGGGAAGATCAGTATAACGGTTAAAGAATCATACAAACCATTGGCCCAAAGATGTTCACTTCCGCCAATTCTGGGGATGGCAAGAAAGAGCATGATCATCAAACTACAGATCAGGAATGCATTTTTTATTTGGGTAGGTTTCACTAGGCGTGACAGCAGTAAACCTGCAAAGAAGGGGTACATCAAACGGGCAAAACCAACATGCAATTGTGTGGGCTCTACAGACCAGCCACCAATGATATCACCGTTGGGACTCGTCAATGCTAAATGGATCAAAGCAGCGCCTGCTAAAAAAACCAATACTGCCAATGCTTTATTGCTGAACTTCCTTACAAAGAGTGCGTAGAGTATATTGGCGATATATTCAAAGAAGAGAGACCAGCCCGGTCCGTTGAGGGGGTGCATTTCCTGCCATCCTCTGATGTCCATGGATAAAGGCACGGGTATTAATGTGCAGCCGATAAGCATTACAAGTAACATCTTCCATACAGGGGTTTGCGCGATGTTTGGCCAAATGCCTGAAGCCTGAAAATAAAAACCTACGGCACCAATGATCATTCCCATCACCACCATGGGATGCAGTCTGATCAAACGGCGTTTGAAGAATCCCCCCAAACTCATTTTACCCCAGCGATCATCGTATGCATAACCGATCACAAACCCTGATAGTACATAAAAGAAATCCACTGCCAGATAACCGTGGTTGATGATCTGATCGAGATGACTTGTAGAATGGGTCTCGCAGAGGTGGAAACAAACCACCATAATGGCTGCTACACCACGTAGTCCGTCTAAAATAGCATAATGCGTTTTGGAATCTGGAAAAGCCGAAAGTCGGGCAGTTGATGTATTCATATGGCAGTTAGAATTCGGTTTGCAAGTGTATCAATGCTTTTACATGATTGCATGAAAATAATAAAGGAAACCCAAATGAGATTTGATAAATGATAAATAAACGGAGGATAGCGGATAGAATGTCCATTTAAATAAATGGATCACAATGGGTAGAAACAAATATTGTAAACAGGAGATTAAAAAAATCGAACGCAACTCGGTGGTTTTTTGGAATTATCTCTAAACTAAGGCAAAAGAATTTGTACAACTTAATCTTAACTTCAAAAAGGTTAGATTTTCTGTAAAAGAGAATTGCAAATAAACACTGTGTTCTAGGCTATTCGGTATTCCTTTCTTTATTCAATGCTGATAAATATCATAGGTTTTTGATTTTAATAAAGCCATGTTTGAACTGTATTTATTTTTGGTTATTTCTTTTTATTAAATGGTTGAGAGCAATTCTCAAAATAAAAGGGGTTTAAAAACAAATCAAAAATTACAAACGAATGCGTCAGCTAAATGATCTACCTCATTATTGCTTTGAAGCAGTTTCTCATTTATTTTTCAAAAAAAATCATTCATGTGGTAAATCGACAGCTATTCATTAACTGGGATACTAGTAAATCATTTTTAAAATTGTAACAATGGCAAAAGTAAAAGGTGAAATTGTTGTAGACATCGAAAGATGCAAGGGTTGTCAGATATGCATTTCGGCATGCAAAGAAAATGTGATCGGCATGTCAAAGAAGTTGAATAGCAAAGGCTATCATTTTGCACAAAGCTTCAATGAAGCATGCACAGGTTGTATCAATTGTGCATTGGTTTGTCCTGACGGAGCTATCGCCGTTTACAGGGCAAGATTAAATTAATCATTCAACAATTTCAGCAATGACAAAAACAAAGGATATACGATTGATGAAAGGAAATGAAGCCTTTGCGGAAGGAATTATTCGTGCAGGATGCGATGGTTATTTTGGTTATCCCATCACCCCTCAATCAGAAGTGCTGGAATATTTATCATCGCAAAAAACAAAAGAAAGAACCGGGATGGTTGTATTGCAGGCCGAAAGTGAAATTGCAAGTATCCATATGGTGTATGGAGGAGCTGCCTGCGGAAAAAAAGTAGTGACATCGTCTTCGAGTCCGGGAATAAGTTTAATGCAGGAAGGATTTTCTTATTTGGCAGGAACAGAACTTCCTTGTTTGTTAATGAATGTTGTACGAGGTGGTCCGGGCTTAGGAACGATACAGCCTTCTCAATCAGATTATTTTCAGACCGTAAAAGGCGGAGGTCATGGAGATTATAAAATGATCGTATTGGCTCCTGCATCGGTTCAGGAAATGTATGATTTTACAAAGCTTGGATTTGATCTGGCTTTTAAATATCGAATACAGGTGATGATATTATCAGATGGTGCGATCGGGCAAATGATGGAAAAAGTGCAATTGGATAAACAGCTACCAAGATTAACAGACGAAGAGATCATTAAAAAATATCCATGGGCAACCACGGGAAAAACAACAGACAGAGAAAGAAATATCATTACCTCTCTTGATCTGAATCCCGCGAAGCAGGAGATCATGAACAGGAAATTGCAGGCAAAATTTAAACAGGTAGAAGAGAACGAAGTTCGTTTTGAAAATATTCATTGCGATGATGCCGAATATATTTTTGTTGCTTATGGCTCAAGTGCAAGAGTTTGCGAAAAAGCTGTGCAATTAGGAAGAGCAAAAGGAATCAAGGTTGGTTTACTTAGACCTATCACGCTTTTCCCATTCCCTTATGCAGAGGTTGCAAGATTATCGAAACAGGTAGAAGGAATATTAACGATTGAAATGAGTGCGGGACAAATGGTTGAGGATGTTCGTTTGGGAACAAATGGTACCGTGCGGGTAGAACATTATGGAAGACTCGGAGGGATCATACCTGCACCTGGAGAAGTATTGAATGTTTTGGAAGAAACTTTTATAAAAACGAAAACCCATGCTTGATACAGCAACCCTATCGAAAGAAGAAATTTGCACAGCAGAGAATCTGGTTTACGGCCGGACCCCTTTAATGACGGATGCAGCACTTTCTTATTGTCCGGGATGCGGACATGGAACTATTCATCGATTGATCATGGAAGTGATCGAGGAGATGAATTTGCAGGCCGATACGATTGGCGTTGCCCCTGTTGGTTGTTCGGTTCTTGCATACGAATTTTTGAATATCGATATGCAACAAGCTGCTCATGGAAGAGCACCTGCAGTTGCAACCGGAATAAAAAGATTGATGCCAAACAAATTTGTATTTACTTATCAGGGCGATGGAGACCTTGCTGCTATTGGCACCGGTGAAACGATCCATGCCTGTAACAGGGGAGAAAACATTACTATCTTTTTTGTGAATAACGGGA
>CAIMKO010000341.1 GCA_903841915.1 uncultured Chitinophagaceae bacterium
CTGAACAGGCCGAAGCCTTACTCAAAAAGAATGTAGAAGTTTGGATAGAAACAGGTGCAGGCAGTTCTGCTTTTGCATCTGATGAAGCCTACTCAGCAAAAGGAATAAAAATAGGAGACCGCAAGCTGATTCTGGAACAAAGCGATCTTATATTTTCTATCAGCACCTTAACGGAAACCGATATTGCAGCTTTGAAAAGCAATGCTGTGTTGATCGGAGTCTATCAACCTCTCTACAACTACGCTACCATGCAGCAATGGGCTGCTAAAAATATCTCATCATTCAGTCTGGACACCATTCCGCGCACTACCCGTGCACAAAGCATGGATGTGCTGAGTAGTCAGGCAAATATTGCCGGTTATCGGGCCGTGTTATTGGCATCTACTTTGTTTCCCAGATATTTCCCAATGTTCATGACGGCAGCAGGAAGTATTCCTCCCGCAAAAGTGCTGATATTGGGGGCTGGAGTGGCCGGATTACAGGCTATAGCAACGGCCAAACGTTTGGGTGCCGTGATAGAAGTATTTGATACACGCCCAGCAGTGAAAGAAGAAGTGATGAGTCTGGGTGCAAAATTTGTTGAAGTAGAAGGTGCAGCCGATGCCAGCAAAGCCGGTGGTTATGCAGTAGAACAAACAGACGAATACAAACAAAAGCAACAGGCTCGCATTGCTGAAGCTGTTGCCAAAGCAGATATTATTATAACAACAGCACAAATTCCAGGAAAGCAAGCCCCGATCTTGTTAACGGAAGCGATGATCGCTTCCTTGAAGAACGGAAGTATCATCATTGATCTGGCTGCAGCAACTGGTGGTAATACACCACTTACTAAAAACAACGAGACCATCGTTACAGAGAATGGTGTAACCATTTTGGGCAATAGTAACCTGCCAAGCGGAATGCCATTTGACGCTAGTAAGATGTATGGTAAAAACCTATTGAACTTTTTGCAACTAATCATCAATAAAGAAGCTGCATTGCATTTGAATTTTGAAGATGATATTGTAAAAGGCTGCTGTATTACTAATAACGGAGAAGTAGTGAATGAAAGGGTAAAGAGTTTATTAGTTTAATAGTTTACTTGTTTATTCGTGTTAAAGAATCTCAAATCATAAATCTCAAATAAAGAATATCAATGGAAAATATTTTAAAATTGGTTACAGAGAATCAACAGATGATCTATATCGTGATACTGATGGTGTTTCTCGGAATCGAAGTGATAGGCCGTGTACCCAGTGTGTTACACACACCATTAATGAGTGGTGCGAATGCCATCCATGGTGTCGTTATTATAGGTGCCATCATTGTTATGGGCAAAGCAAGTACGGATAATTATTTAGCATTGGTATTAGGATTCTTAGCAGTAGTGCTGGGAACATTGAATGTGGTGGGTGGATTTGTAGTTACCGACAGAATGCTTGAAATGTTTAAGAAGAAAAAATAAAAATCCAATTATTTACTCCAATTACAAGAAACTATGCAACTCGATATACTTACTATTGCCTACATCATCGGTTCAGTAACTTTTATTCTCGGCTTAAAAATGTTGTCCAATCCTTTGGCTGCACGAAAGGGAAATCTGATCGCAGCAGGAGGTATGACCATCGCCATTTTTGCAACAATATTTTTATATCAAACTGAAGACGGACAGGGATTACACAATTATGCGTGGATATTTTCCGGTTTGATCATCGGTTCCATCATCGGTACGCTTGCTGCTAAAAAGGTAAAGATGACAGCCATGCCTGAAATGGTAAGTATGTTTAACGGTATGGGCGGTGCCTGTGCTGCTTTGATCTCTGCTGTTGAATTTGATCATGTGTATCGCGAATTTAGATTAGACTCAAACAGTTTTGCGGCTGTTGTTCCTTTCGGTCATTACTTTACGATCAGTGCCGGTGCCATCATCGGGGGTGTTTCTTTTGCAGGCAGTATGATCGCATGGGGTAAATTGAATGGTCGTGTCAAAGATTTTACATTCAATGGTCAACATATCGTTAACCTGCTTGTATTTGGTTTTATAGTGGTTGTTGCCGGCCTTACCTATTGGTCAAACACTTCCGTTACCAATATCTGGTTTCTGATAACAATACTTACGGCGTTGGTGTACGGGGTTATGTTCGTATTGCCAATTGGCGGTGCAGATATGCCTGTTGTTATTTCCCTGTTGAATTCATTCACCGGAGTTGCGGCGGCTTGTGGCGGATTTTTATACAATAACAAAGTCATGCTTACCGGTGGTATCCTGGTTGGCGCTGCGGGTACACTCTTAACGATATTGATGTGTAAGGCCATGAACAGAAGTTTGATGAATGTTTTGGTTGGTTCATTTGGTACAAAACATACAGCATCCGGTGGTCCTGCAAAACAGGCTGGCAATCACAAAGAAATTACTGTTACCGATGCAGCCATGCTCATGAGTTATGCCAAGAAAGTATTTATCGTTCCAGGTTACGGATTGGCTGTCGCACAAGCACAGCATACTTGTCATGAACTGGAAAAATTACTCGAAGAAAAAGGAGTGGAAGTAAAATATGCCATTCACCCTGTTGCGGGACGTATGCCCGGCCATATGAACGTTTTATTGGCAGAAGCTGATGTGAGCTATGATAAATTACTGGAAATGGAAAATGCCAATGATGAATTTAAATCAACCGATGTTGTATTGATCCTCGGTGCAAATGATGTTGTGAATCCTGCTGCAAAAAATGACCCTTCTTCACCCATATACGGTATGCCTATCTTAGAAGTAGAGCAAGCCAAAACGGTGATTGTTAATAAACGGAGTATGAAACCCGGTTATGCGGGTATTGAGAACGACCTTTTCTATCAACCCAAAACATCTATGCTCTTCGGTGATGCAAAAGCTGCTTTGCAGAAATTGATCGCTGAGATCAAAAATGTATAATTCTTTCTGAGCATTATCATATTTTAATGCGCATGCTCAATTACTTTTGCAGCTATGTCAAACCCAGTAATTTGTATCGGCGCAGCACTGGTGGATGAATTATATCATGCCAGTCATCCCATTCTTTTAGCAACCACCAATGAAGGAACCGTTCACCGCAGTGCAGGTGGCGTTAGCAGAAATATTGCACATCAATTGGCACTGCTCGGCGTTCCCGTTCAGCTGATCAGTGTGTTTGGAAGTGATGGAGAAGGCGACTGGCTAAAAACGATCTGCGAATACACCGGGATACAATTAGATGCTGCTATCACTACTTCTGCTCTTACCGGAAAATATACAGGCATCCTTAATCAGGATGGCTCTTTATTTACGGCATTTCTTACCAATCCGCCATTGCATTTAATTACACCCGAACATTTAGAAAAAAACAAAGCACTTTTAGAAACAGCCTCCTGCATTTTAGCAGATGCCAATATAAATGTAGAAACAACACAATGGCTGTTGTCGTTTAGTAAAGAAAGCAGGATCCCTTTTATTATAGAGCCGGTTTCTGTTCCCCCTGCCGAAAAATATCGGAGTGCAGATTTGGAAGGCTTGTATTTAATTACACCTAATGAAGACGAACTGCCGGTATTGTGTAGCCCAAGCGCAACAACCATTCAGGAACAGGTAGATGAATTACTGGGCAGAGGCGTGCAGAATATCTGGTTACATAGAGGGGCTGAAGGATCTTCTTTCTTCAGCAAAGATAAATCCCTCACATTGGCTGCTCCGGATGCAATAGTAAAAGATTGTACAGGCGCAGGCGATGGTTCTGTTTCAGGATTTATTCTGGCAAAATATCTAAACAAAAGCCATGAAGAAAGTTTACGTATTGCACATACTTTATCCGCCGAAATATTGCAGGTAAACGGAGCCATTGCAACACACCTCAATCAGGAAAAATTACTGCAACTGGTTTCTAAATATTATTAGAGGAGGGAAGGTTTAAGGTGGAAGGTATAGGGTAGAAGATGGGTAGCGTTTTAAATTAAATATTTTTTCTTTTTTGATTCCTGCTTATCTATCTTAATTAAACTTCTGTTGTGTAGCTACAATGAAACACATTTGGACAACGTTTTAAATTTAGGAAAAGGATGTCATGGTGATGCACTCGAACCATGATTTTATAACGATCATTCCGTTTAGCACTCTTCGAGAACCCTGCTTTTGCCGGCAGGCAGGCTCAGAGTAACAATCCTTAACTAATTGGCATAAACTTTTACGCATAACTTTATTCAACAATGATCAATCCTTTTCTTCAAATACATCCCGAAATTGCTGATGCATTAAAACTAGGCAAACCGGTTGTTGCCTTAGAATCAACCATCATTTCTCATGGAATGCCTTATCCGAAAAATGTAGAGACAGCATTGGCTGTTGAACAAACAGTTCGAGATAATGCTGCCATTCCTGCCACCATCGCCATATTTGACGGCAAATGTTTTGTAGGCTTATCTGCCCAACAAATTGAATTCTTCGGTAAGGCCAAAGATGTATGGAAAGTAAGTCTGCGTGATATGCCCTATGTCATCTCTAAAAAATTATATGGTGCTACAACAGTTGCTGCTACCATGCGTATAGCATCGATGGCAGGAATAAAGATCTTTGTAACGGGTGGGATTGGCGGTGTACATCGCGGTGCAGCAAAAAGCATGGATATTTCTGCCGATCTTACTGAAATGGAAAACACTTCTGTTGCCGTTATTTCTGCTGGAGTTAAATCTATTTTGGATATTGAACTCACTTTAGAATATCTGGAAACAAAAGGGATCCCTGTGGTAACATTCGGACAAAGTGAATTCCCCAGCTTTTATTCGCGTAATAGTGGGTTGGATTCTCCGCTTCGCTTAGATACCGCCGGAGAAATTGCAGAAATGCTGCAAACCAAGTGGGCATTGGGTTTGCAAGGGTCTGTTTTAATTGCCAATCCCGTTCCTGCACATCAGGAAATTGATGCCAATGAAATGAAACTGCATATTGATGCTGCATTGCAGGCGGCCACTGAAAGAAATATCAAAGGAAAAGAAGTAACACCATTCTTACTCCAATGGATCGCTCAACATACCGAAGGCGAAAGCCTCGAAGCCAATATTGCTTTAATTAAGAACAATGCAAAATTGGGTGCAGAAATAGCTCTGGCATTTTCTGTCTAATCATTTTATTTAAAACTTACTTGCCTTAATATAGTTTTTCCCATTGGTATCAGTTCTGTTTTTTCAATGGTATTATTACTTTGATTTTTTAAGGATACGATGATCTTTCCATTTTCGTAATAGCCAGGATTGCTGTCAGCATAAGCATATCTTGTATTGCTGACAGGCTTGTACATCCAATCCGAAAAATCAGCAACATAAATTTTACCTTTTATGGCTGTTGCTGCGATCGGCTTTGCAAAAACCAATGCCCCGTAAGTAAAATATTTTTCGTGGTTATTGTCTTCTCGAACTTTCACTTCAGCCGAAAAATCTAGACTAACGCTGTCATTTGATTTAAATGTCCTGCTGATAAGGATATAACCATTTTCAATACGGTAGTTTTCTTTTGTGATGATATTGTTTGCCCAGTCAGGTTTTCTGACCTTTAGTGTAAAGTGAATATTTTTAGCCGAACTTATCTTGAATGTAAAGTTGTTGTTGTACGGATAGTTTGTCAACTCTTCAACGCGAAGCTTTACATTTTTAACTGAAGTATTTACCACAGTAGGGGCCAGCAATGCAGCAACCAGAATGCTATCCGTTTCTTTTAGCCAGCTGGATTGAATAAAATAAGGCGTAATCCTTCCTGCATTCGGATTACAGCATACAGCTACATCCTGATGTGCCGGTGAATACTTATAACGTGTTTGATTCCTGCCTGCCTCCACTTCACCATTCTTTGTTCCCATCATTTCATAAGAATTATCCGTCTTTAAATAAGCAATGCCGGAATGATCCGGATCTCTGCTGCCTTGAGCAGCGTTATAGAAAATATTCTCTGCAGCTTCGGCATATTGATGGTTACCTGTTTTTTGTAGCAATACCGTATAACTATTCATTAGCTCCTGAAGGGAACAATATTCATATCCAACTGTTGTGCTATTGGCAGACCTGCCACCGATCCATTCATCACCTATGGGTGCTCCCGAAAGCGTGCTGCAATTTTTTATTCTGGAAAGGTAAATTTCCAATGCTTTTTGCAGTTCACTGTTTCCCGATGCATAGGCTGCAATGGTCAATGGCCTCAGATGTTCGTAAGTATGTGCCCCATGCGATTGTAATTTATACCCCGGATCAAAAATATTTTTAAGCTGCACATCTTTCTCCGAACTGATATTATTGGAGAAATTCATGAACAGGAACAATGCATAATCCCTATATTTTTTATTACCGGTAAGTTGCTGCATTCTGTCCAATACATCCGTAAATGTCAGACCATGTGCAACCCCTCCGGAGAAACCATTCCCCACATTAAAAGGATCTGAATGATCAATAGGATACTGCTGCATTACATTGTCAACTGCTTTCAATAGTGCATTCCATACTTTTTGATTATGTGTGTATTCGTAATAGGCCAAAAGACCGCGATATAAAGTTGCTTTAGCCCAGAGCTCGCCATTCTCAGTAGTAAAACGATAACGTAATTCTGTATCATAGATTCCTAGATATCCATCTGCATCCTGTGTTGCCAATATCCGGTTGATATAGTTCCTGGTTTTTTTGATTGCGTTAACATCATTCAATAATAAAGCATTGCGGATATAGCCGTCCCACCAGTTAGATTGTGTTTCACTGTTCCACCATTTGTACTGGTCATCGCCTTCCGCATCTCCTGATTTTAAATTGCCCAGATCCTTCGTTTTACTATGTTTCTGTAATCTGCCTTCTCCATAAATAGGATCATTGATCAGTGAAGGGACCAATAGGTCTAAATTTCCAACAAATCCTGCCATGTCTTTTTGCATCTGCTCTCTTATCCAGCCAGAAGGTTTTACTGAACCAAAGGGAAGTTGCTGCAATTTTTCTTTTAAAGAGGTTGACTGCGACATTACTGAAACTGAAACAGTAATAAAGCAAAACAAAAATATCTTTTTCATTGTATTTGATTTTATTGGGCACTCATTTTTGTATGTAGTTTACCAGCATTCATGATCTCATGATAAGTGATAGACGGCTTGATCATTTTGTGACCATTTAAAAAATATTCATCAGCATAAAAATTTTGTAGGGAAAAATTCTCTGTGTCAATGATCAATTGTTTTCCATTGGGAAGATGAATAACTGCGTGCTTAACCTGTGGTGCAGCCAGTACAAATTCATTGTTGGCAGGATTGATCTGGTAAAAGCCAAGCGTTGAAAGGATATACCAGGCACTCATTTGCCCGCAATCATCATTGCCGATCATTCCATCGGGCCCATTGTTATAAAACTCGTGGATGATCTGATGAATATATTTTTGCCCCTTTTTGGGTGTATCGGAATATGCATATAAATAAGCAATATGATGGCTCGGTTCATTGCCATGTGCATATTGACCGATCATCGCTTCCTGGCCTAAATATTTATTGGCATTCGGTGTTTGAATAGTAAAAAAGCTATCCAGTTGCGCAGTGAAATTTTTCTTTCCACCTAATAATTGTATCATGCCTTCTATGTCATATTGAGCCGGGGTCCAGAAATATTGCCATGCATTGGCTTCTGTATAATCACCCGGATTGTTCATAGGCGAGGTAGCTGATAATGGATTGAAAGGGTTTCTCCACCTGCCATGACTGTCTTTTCCCCGCATTTGATTCGTGGAAGGATCATAAATGTTTTTATAATACAGCGATCTCTTGAAATAAGTTTCCGCAATATCTTTTCTTCCTGTTTCCTTTGCCATTGTTGCAACGCAATGATCATCCACGCCATGTTCTAAAGTTCTGGAAACTGATTCATTATCCAGGCTGTCATAAGGATAATAACCATATTGATCCAATAGCCTCCAATTACTGTTGAAATGATTTTGCGATGTTGATCGTATCATTTCATCCAATGCTTCTTTAGCATTGAATCCTGAAAAACCTTTATTGTAAGCATCAACAATAACAGGAATCGCATGATTGCCGATCATGCAATAATTATCCTTTCCCCATGCAGCCCAGATAGGCAAAAAACCTGCTGCTTTAGAATGGGCGATCAATGTCCTGATAAAACCATTTACCCTTTCAGGAGCAATGATCGTGTATAATGGATGTGCTGCCCTGTAAGTATCCCACAGAGAAAGGGTTGAATAATATTCATTATGCTCGGCTACTCTGATGGAGTCATCTGCACCTCTGTATTTTCCATCAACATCAGTGATGTTATTCGGTTGGATAAATAACCGATACATACATGTATAAAATATTTCTTTTTGTTTTTGAGGTGCCTCAATTTCAATTCGGCTCAAATAACTATTCCAGATATTTTTTGCTTTTTTCACTGTTGCAGTAAAGTCCCATCTCGGTAATTCTTTTTGCAGATTCAGTTTTGCGCCATCAACACTTACTGTTGACAATGCAATTTTTGTTTGCAGGATCTTATTTTTCAAATTAAAATTCAGAACATAGCGTGGGGCATTTTCCTTTGATTCTTTCTTGAATTGTATGAATGAAAGAAATGGCTGATCGAATTGAATGGTAAAATAGTATTTTCTATCCACCCAGTTCTTTGTGTGGCAATATCCGCTGATGGTCTTATTACCTTCGATCTTCACATCACTTTCCAATACCAAAGAATCTGTGAGAAACCGAAGTCCATGTTGCAGATCAACCAATAATTTTGCCTGATTGGTTGGATAAGTATATTGATGAAGCGCAACTCTTTCTGTGCAGGTCAATTCTACTTTTATTTTATTACTCAATACCACAGTATAATATCCTGGAGAAGATTTTTCTGAGGCTTTTAAATAAGTTGCAGCAAAATTGTTGTTGTGACCTTCAAGGAAAGGCTGCAATAAAACATCACCAAATTCACTGATACCTGTTCCATTGGCCCTTGTTTGCGAAAAGCCGAGTATGATAGAATCTTTATACTGATAACCACTGGTATAATCCCAACCCTTATCTCTATTATCGGGTCCCGGCTGCACTAAACCAAAAGGTAAACAGGGGCCGGGGAATGTATGACCCGTTCCATCCGTACCGATGAATGTATTCACGTACTTTGAATAATCTGTTCTTTGTGCTGTTGCTAATTTAGAGGCCAGCACTAAAAGAATGAATAAAAATAATTTCGTTTTCATTGCTATTGATTGATCATTCCAATATATGTTGTACCTGTTTTTTTAGATCGGGTAAAACCTTTTTTCCAAACCAATCGTTTTTAGCCTGCCATATATTATTTCTTGGCGAGGGGTGTGGCAGTGGGAAGAATTTTGGTAAATAGGTTTTATAATTCCTCACCGTTTCGGTTAATGTTGTTTTTGTTTTTTCACTTAAATAATAATTCTGTGCATATTGACCTATTAGTAAGATGAGTTGTACATGATTCATCGATGCTAACAAAAGCTGATGCCATAAAGGAGCACATTCGGGTCTTGGTGGTAGATCACCTGTTTTATTCTTTCCCGGATAACAAAATCCCATCGGCATCAAAGCAATAAAATCGGCATTATAAAACATTGCTTTATCAATGCCCAACCAGTTTCTGAGATTATCACCGCTCTTATCATTCCAGGGAATATTTGTATCATGAACGATCCTTCCCGGGGCCTGACCAATAACAACGATCCTGCTTTTGGGGCTAGCTGCAATAATGGGATTGACTCCAAACTCAAGATGCTTTTCACATACCCTGCAATTTCTGATCTCTGCTAATAATTTTTTCATATTCATTTCTTAAGTAAAAACAGCAATGGGATGTCTAAACGTTTAGCCCAGGCTTTTTCTGAATGATCCTCGCCTTCAAATACTTTGGTCATAAAGTTCGCAGATGTGTAGCCGCCATCCGCTATGATCTTGTCGGCTCTCAGTTGAAACTGTTCATACATCGAATCCAGTGTTTTAGTTCCATGATCAAAATATAATTTATGTCCTTTTGGAGAAGGTAGGTTCTTTTTCAGGTAATTTAAAAATGCATCAGGAATAGGATTATTGTCTAAAGTAAATATGCCCGGCCAATGCGTAGATAAACAGGCAGCACCCCCAAATACATTCGGGTATTCACAAATGGCATACATGGAGATCAATCCCCCCATACTGCTGCCGGCAATAAAAGTATGTTGCCTGGTTTTAAAAGTTGAAAAAGCACTGTCAATAAAGGGTTTTAATTCTGCTACAATAAACTTTAAATACTCATCCGAATGAATGCTGCCTGAAAACACCGAATTGCCATTCGTTCTATTGGCCTTATAAATTGAATCCTGTTTTTGTGGCGTAAACGTTTCAAAGGGTTTCTGCGGGAAATAATCACAATGCCTTTTTGTTCCCGTATTAAAAATGCCTACCACTATAAAGGGGGTTAGCTTATTTTCTTTGATCAGTTTACTTGCAGTTTCATCCACCTTCCATTCCTGCCGGTTCCAGTTTGTAGTACTGTCGAACAGCATCTGGCCATCCTGCATATACAATACGGGATATTTTTTATTTGATGAATATCCTTCCGGCAACCATACATCCACATTTCTAGCTTCCACATATTTTGATTGAAAATTTTCGAATCGTTGTAAAGTTCCTGCAATAACCCTAGGTAACGGCGGTCCTGCATTTATTAGGGGCTGTGAAAATGTTTCTATAGAAAGCAAAACCAGTAGAATGCAAAACAATTTCGTTTTCATGTCTGAAATTTTAATACTGAAAAGCTGATAATAAAATTATGGCAATCTCTGTTCAAATACTGAATACTTTAGTGTAAGGGTTGCCAACCTTCACAAGGTTGGCAACCCTGTTCAAAAACTAAATAATACCCCTTTTCCTATGTTTTCTTCGTGATTCCTTCGTATTTCCTTCGTACCTGCTGGCTATTTGTTCGAGCCGTTACGAAGAACGCTCGAAGAAACCTGCAATAAGGTACGAAGGAAATACGAAGAAAGTAGGGATCAAACAGGAAGAAAACATTACTGTCAATTACTTAGTAAACAGATAGTTTCTCAATTCTTTTATTTTCCAATAATCTTCTTTATATTCAATATTCCC
>CAIMKO010000342.1 GCA_903841915.1 uncultured Chitinophagaceae bacterium
CTGAACAGGAACCTGCATATTGACCTGCATCATTTCTGAATGTTCCTGCATAGAATATTTTTCGAAAGAACCGCTTAGTCCGTAACCGGCATTATTTACCAGAATATTTATTTCATTCTTTTTATCACCAACCCAATCCATTATTTTCTCAAGTGCGGCTACTTTCGAAAGATCAAGCGGTAAATAATCAGCTCGTACCCCATATTTTGATTGTAAATATTCCGCAAGATCTTTTAATAGTTCCTCGCTTCTTGCAACCAATAAAAGATCAATTTTCCTAGCTGCCAATTCTTCGGCAATGGCCTTACCTATTCCTTTGCTGGCACCTGTTATTAAAGCTATGGGCATATCATTGATTTGTAAAAAATGTTAAAAGGAGAACCATCACAGCATCCAATCTATCTTCAACATAGTTTTTGTTGCAGGGGTAATCTTATACCGGTCATCCATTCGCAAGCCAAGCACCCAAACAATCCTTTTATCCGATTCTATTACCCAAACATTTTCTTTTTCGGGAAGAGATAATTTTTGGTCAATAAAAAAACGGCTCAACTTCTTTTTCTTTTGCATGCCCAAGGGATAGAAATAATCGCCTTGCTTGTATTTGCGTAACAATAAAGGAAATCGAATGGTATCAGCATCTATATGCGTCGTTAGTCGAGAGTCGTTAGTCGGGAGCCTACCTGTCAGGTAGGCAGGTTCGAAAGAAGGAAGCATTTGTAATTGCAGGCTGCCCTTTGCAAAAACGATCTTCTTCTCTCCTTCTTCAATTAAAATATGTGTTGCAACTGTTGTTTCTAATGGCGCTATGATGATCCATTTTCTGTTCTTAATAATACGATAAGATGCTGATTGTAGATAACTTCCGTTATCGGCATCCAATAGTTTAATGGCTTCAACTGTTTGCGCAGAAGAGAAACCGAAATCCTTAATGATCTCCCAAACGATCGTATGCAGGGGTTCTGCTTTCTTTAATTTCAAAACAGGAATATGAATCTCATTCCCTTTTACTTCGATCAATTTGTGTTTATGTAATGCTATTGCCTGACCGAAGAGTATCTCAACTTCTTTCAATCTTTCAATCGTATTCAATACATTTTCTTCTGCATTGCTGAAAACTTCTTTAACAGAAGGAAGGATTTGATTGCGAAAATAATTTCTTGTGTATTTATCTGAACTATTAGAAGAATCTTCTACAAAGGCTAAATTATTTTCTTTGACATACTGTTGTAGTTCTTCTTTTCTGAAATGCAATAAAGGACGGATCAATAGTTGCTCTTTCTGAAATGGCTGAATGCCTTTCAATCCCTGAATGCCTGTTCCGCGAAAAAAATTCATTAAGACTGTTTCAATAGTATCATCGGCATGATGTGCGGTTGCGATTAGTCGGGAGTCGGGAGTCGGGAGTCGGGAGTCAGAAAGATTAGCGGGTGATGATGGAAGGTTTTCATTCAGTTCTTTGAACCACGCATAACGTAAATCTCTTGCGGCGACCTGAACTGAAACTTTATTTGCAATGGCATAACCATTCGTATCGAATGTCTTTATGAAAACTTTTTTTCCATACTTCTCCCCTAATGCTTTTACAAATGCTTCATCGCGACTGCTTTCATCACCGCGTAATTGAAAATTGCAATGCGCAATGGAAAAATCAAATCCTGTTTTGGCAGCCAGATCAGTCAACACAACACTGTCCACACCACCACTCACAGCCAAGAGCAAATGACAATTGGCAGATGACAGATGAGGGAATTCCATTTTCCAATACTGTACAAATTTTTCTTGCAGATTCATGGGAAATAAAAAAACTAGAAACTAAAAAAAGAAAAACTAAAGGCTAAAAATTAGGCGTTGCCTTACCAATCAACTAAAAAACCATTCAACGGATCAACAATATCTAACCCTTCTTCACTTCTTTTGCCCAGGCATCTTTTAAAGTAACGGCACGGTTAAAGATTATCTTTTCAGAATTGGAATCTTTGTCCAGACAAAAATATCCCTTTCGTATGAACTGATACCTGTCAATTAAATTCGATCCTGTCAATGCCGGTTCTGCATAAGCAGTTTGTATCACTTGCAAGGAATCAGGGTTGATATGATCTTTAAAATCTCCTTCAGCAGCATCTACATTTTCTGCTGTAAACAGCCTGTCGTATAAACGTATTTCAGCTGCAACAGCATGTGTCACACTTACCCAATGTAATGTGCCTTTTACTTTTAATCCGCTGGAATCACCGCCACTCTTGCTTTCAGGTAAATAAGAACATTGCAGTTCCGAAATATTTCCTGCAGCATCTTTTATTACAGCATCGCAGGTTATGATATATGCACTTTTTAAACGAACCATTTGTCCCGGTGCCAGGCGAAAATACTTTTTAGCAGGAGTTTCCATGAAATCTTCTCGTTCGATATACAATTCACGACTGAAAGGCACTTCTCTGTATCCACCATTTTCGTCTTCGGGGTTATTTTCACTTTGCATCATTTCAACCCTTCCTTCTTCATAATTTGTGATCACTACTTTTACAGGATCGAATACCACCATTCTTCTTAATGAGATCCTGTTCAAATGTTCCCGCACACAAAATTCAAGTAAACCGAAATCGATCAGGTTCTCTCTTTTTGCGACTCCGATCTTATCGCAGAATTCACGAATACTTTCAGGTGTAAACCCTCTTCTTCTCATCCCGCTGATCGTTGGCATACGCGGATCATCCCAACCACTTACAAAGTTTTCGGTCACTAGTTGCAGGAGTTTACGTTTACTCATGATGCAATAAGTAATATTCAATCTTGC
>CAIMKO010000343.1 GCA_903841915.1 uncultured Chitinophagaceae bacterium
ATCCTCACATAATATAACATCAACAGATTGCAGCACTTCAAGAGCCCGCAATGTGATATCTTTTAAATTACCGATGGGTGTGGGAACGAGATATAACATAATTGAATGTGCAAATTATTTGATGTGCGAATATGCAGATTAATCCATTTGCATATTCTCACATCTTCACATTAATTGATCATTTCAATTTCATAGAATTCCATTACTGCATTGGCCAGTAATTTTTTGGCAGTTTCATCAGCTATTTGTTTAGCTTCTGTTTCTGATGCTGCTTCAATTTGCAGGGTTACATGTTTACCAACACGAACATCCTCCACTGAATGGATACCCAAATTCTTTAATCCGCCCAATACTGCTTTTCCCTGCGGGTCTAACAATTCTTTTAATGGCATTACTTTTATCTGAACGTTGTATGTCATGATGTTTTATTGTTTAAAGATCAAAGATAAAATTACATAGGCTAAAAATGCAACCGGTACTGCCAACCATCCAAAAATAATAGCAGTTGCAATCGTGATCACTGCAATTATAATAAATGGCAAGAGTGATTTGAGATTAAGTGTTTTGAATTTCATTGCCATCATTGGCAATCTGCTGACCATCAAATAACTCACTACTAAGACCAAAGTATACCAGAACCATTTATTCTGCAAAAGATTTACGATCCATTCACTGTTAGAATACCAATACATCAAGGGGAAAGATGCGATCAATAAACCCGCTGCAGGAATGGGAACACCTTTAAATCCGTATGATTGTTCTGTATCAATATTAAATCTTGCCAAACGATAAGCGCCTGCGCAAGGAATAATAAATGCAGGTAATAAGTATAAAGTATTAATGTCTAATCCGTTTTGTTCGGATGCAAAAGATCGGCGTAGGAATTCAAAAACGATCATTCCCGGTGCAACGCCAAAACTAACCACATCTGCCAGAGAATCTAACTGTTTGCCCATTTCTGAAGATGCTTTTAACAGCCTTGCAACAAATCCGTCAAAGAAATCAACAACAGCAGCAATGCCAATAAAAACACTTGCCCAATAGATCTTTTGGGGGATCTCAATGGTCTGTTGTCCATTTGCATCTACACTTATCATTAATCCGGTTTGAACAATTAATACAATCGCCAAACAACCAAAAAATAAGTTTAAAAGTGTAAAGAGATTAGGAATTTGTTTTATCATTTTCAAATTTTCAAATTAACTAATTTCCAATTTATTTCTGCTTCATCAATGCTTCGATCTCTTCAACAGTAATTGGAATATTCTTCATCAGATCAACATTACCGGTCTTTGTTATCCAAACATTATTTTCAATTCGCACACCCATTTGTTCCTGTTCGATATAAATGCCCGGCTCAACGGTTAACAGCATCCCAGGTTTAAGCGGACCAGTTTTAGTTCCCAGATCATGTACATCAATTCCTAAATGATGCGAAATACCATGATATAAATATTTTCTATATGCCCTGTTCTCTTTGTCTTCATTCTTTACTTCAGCCTTTCTCAACAATCCGATCTTCAGGAATTGTTGGGTAGCTTCTTCTCCCACCATATCAGTATAATCAACCAGATTAACACCCGGCTTCAATAAACTCTTGGCATAATTATGTAAATGCAGACAAGCATTATACACTGTTTTTTGACGGCGGGTGAATTTACCGCTAACCGGAACTGTTCTTGTCAGATCAGCACAATAGCCGCCGTACTCTGCGCCAAAATCCATCAGCAATAATTCACCTGCTTTGCATTCGGCATTATTACTTACATAATGCAGGGTCCTTGCCCTATCGCCACTTGCTATGATGCTGCCATAAGCTTCGCCGGTTGCACGCTGACTTAAAAAACTATGAAATATTTCTGCTTCGATCTCATATTCAAAAACACCGGGCTTAATGAATTGCAATAACCTTCTAAAAGTCTTTTCAGTAATATCAATTGCCTGTTGCAATACTTCCACCTCTTCCTTTGTCTTAACCCCACGCAATTCTTTCATGATCTTTGCAGCCCGCTTAAAATCATGCAAAGGATAAGCCGCTTTCATTTCATCTACAAAACGATATTCCCGATTTCTGATATGCGAGGATTTCCGGTCATTCTCGTTCGTATCTAAATAAATGCTGTCGGCCAGATGAACCCATGTTTGTAATAATGCATCAATATTATCCAACCAGACAATAGTTCCTATACCTGAAATGTTTTGTGCTTCATTAGAACGCAATCTTTTTCCATCCCATTTTTCCTTCAATGCATTGGGGCGAACCAATACCAACACTTCCCTGTATTTAGGATCAGGATTATCAGGAAATAAGATCAGCATGCTGTCTTCCTGCTCTATTCCCGTAAGCCAAAACAGATCAGTATTCTGTTTAAACTTATGGATCGCATCCCCATTCATCGGCCACTCATCATTACTCACAAAAACAGCAACGCTGTTAGGCTGCATTTCTTTGATGAATCTTTTCCTGTTATTGATAAATATGGCAGGGTTTAAAGGAAGATATTTCATAACCAAAATTTGATGGACTGCAAGATAAAGTTTTAAATGTTTGGGTTGATACTTTATGGTATCAACTGCAATTTTGTTATTAAATCTAGAAATATTTTGGGCAAATACAAGTTTATACGAAAAACATCGTATAATTGTACGAAGATTATCGTAATAGTATTCTATCACCTAAAAAAACAAATTATGAACAATGTATTCAAACCTGCTAAAACCATTATGGCTATTGGCTTTATTGCTTGCTGCCTTCCCCTTATTTCCTGGCAAGGAGCGGACAGCAACCCAACAAAAATTAAACAAGCCAGACATATCAACGGAGATACAACCAAACCCCGAAAATCTGCTGATCATAATGATGAATTTAGAGTAGAAAATCTCGACAGATCTATGCAGAACTTAGACCTGCAACTGCAAAAACTGGATCTTGAATTGCAGAAGATGGATTTCTCTAAAATTGAGAAGCAAGTGAATGAAGCGATCTCAAAAATTGATTTCACAAAGATTAAATTAGACGCAGAAAATGCAATGAAAAATGTAGACTGGACCAAAATAAAAACGGAAGTAGATAAAGCCATGAAAGAAGCGGAACTAAGCATGAAAGAGATCAATTCCGAAAAGTTCAAAAAGGAAATGGAAGAAATGACCGAAAAGCTGAAGAAAGAAAATTTTAAAGTGCAGTTGGATGCAGAAAAAATACATCAGGAAGTAGAAAAAGGAATGGCCAAAGCAAAAGAAGGAATTGAAAAAGCAAAAGCTGAAATAAAGAACATGCAGGATTTTACAGATGCTTTGGAAAAAGATGGCCTGATCCATAAAAAGAGTGGTTATAAAATAAAGCTGCAGGATGGGGATTTGTTTATCAACGGAAACAAACAACCCAAAGAAACCTATGAAAAATATAAACAGTATTACAGAAAGGATAAGTTCTCTCTGAACAGTGACGGTGATAGTATTTCCTCTTTGTAATTATCAATCCCCCCAATAAAAAATCCTCTTTTCGAAAGAGGATTTTTTTATTATGGCGCAGGAGGTGTTTTCACCAACTGCATTTGATTCTTTTGTCTATTGATCATTTTCTCAGGTCATCACCTGTAAAACTCAGTGGTAATAATAAACTCGACTTTTCTATCACATATACTTTTCCTTCGCTGCCTCCCAGAATTAATTTAATAGGACGGTTATATCTTTTTTCATGTTCGAGTAAAGCCTGCCTGCACATACCACAGGGAGAAACAGGTTCAGTACTTTGTCCGTTCTGATTGTGATAACTAATGGCCATTGTATCAATATTGGAATCAGGAAATAAAGCTGCAGTGGATGACAGCAATGAACGCTCTGCACAAATACTTACCGGGAAACTTGCATTCTCCAGATTGGTTCCTTTTACAATTTCGCCATTACTTAATCTTGCAACAGCTCCTACATGAAATTGTGAATAGGGCGCATACGCTATCTTGGTTATTTCTCTTGCCTGCTGCAATAAAAAACCATCTTCTTTTGAAAGATCATTGATCGAATCATATACCTCAAATGCAAAACTGTATTGTTCTTTTTTCATACGCTTATTTTTAAATCTTTTCATCATTTGTCAGGCATCTTTGAGATGGCTGACACATGATGAAAAAAAGTCCTCACAACTTTTGCTGTGAGGACCCCATCCTTTCGGAACTTAAAGATAATTACTTTATGTTATTAAACAATCGCTTCCAGCGTGGACCATTATTCCAGCTAAACCATATCAGCGATGCTTTTCCAACAATATGTGTTTCAGGAACAAAGCCCCAGAAACGACTATCCTGGCTCCTATGCCTGTTATCACCCATCATCCAGTAATAATTCAATTTGGTTGTATAGGTGGTTGTTTCTTTACCATTGATGATAAACTTTCCGTTTTGTTCTTCTAATTTATTGTCTTCATACACTGTGATCAATCTTCTGTAAATAGGAATTGTTTTCGCATTCAGTTCCAGCACATCACCTTTCTTCGGGATCCTTAACGGGCCGAAATTATCAGTGCTCCAAGGATAGTTGCTGTCATCATAAGGGAAAGTATAACCTCTTGTACTATCGATATATCTGGATACTGATTTTACATTCGGTTGCTTTTTCATTTTCTCCGTTTCTTCAGCGGTCATATTCACAACATAGGTTCCTGCTTTCACTGTTGTTTTTATTTGGCCTTTCGTATCATCCAGATCAATGTTCAGTTCATTCTTTAAAAAATCTTCATTGAATGTATTGCCGTTTGTTTCAACCACATATTCTGTTTGAGAACCGGGTGCAACAAATGCAGGTTGCCCATTAATGAATAAATAACTGTTCTTTACTTCGACCACATCTCCGGAAACACCTGTACAACGTTTGATATAATTATCTGTTTTATCATAAGGATGCACAATGATCTCATGTTCAGCAAATAATTTTTCACGGTTACCATTATAGGTCAGTCTCAACACATCATAATAAGGAGTGGCGCTTAAATAACCTTCTTCATTAATGATGGTATCGCCGGTAGGAAAATTAAAGACAACAACATCATTCCTTTTAACATCAGTAAACCCTGTAATTCTTTTATAAGGAAGCTGTACTTCTTTGATATATGATGGAGTGAATTTCGTAAATGGCATGGTATTATGAACAAAAGGAAACGATAATGGTGTTCCCGGTATCCTTGCACCATAACTCATTTTGCTTACAAATAAAAAGTCATTCACCAATAAGGTCTTCTCCATACTTTCAGTAGGAATAACATAAGCTTCAAAAACAAAGGTCCTGATCAGTGTTGCTGCCACTACCGCAAACACTGCTGCATCGATCCATTCGCGAGACGCAGATTTTCTATACTTACTCACCACTTCTTCTCCATGCCATTTTTCATTGGCGGAAAAACCGAGATATGGGAAATAAAAGAAGGGTACCAAAACAGTCAAGGTATGATGCACCAGGCCAAAACGTTTGAAATGCATCACGAATATGATCGTGATCCAGATCGTAATGAATTGTCCGGCTATCGGTATCAGTTGCAACCAGAACCATACTTTGCTGATATTGCATTTTTCAACGATCAGCCAGGTATTGTATAATGGGATCAACGCTTTCCAGGGTTCTATCCCTGCTTTCTTGAACATGCCGTACAAACCCACATGCCAGCCAATGATTCCGATAATAAATAGAAATAAGCCCATAGTTATTTTTTAAGAATGACAAATGTAAGGATGTGTTGTAAGTTATAAGTAATAAGTTTTAAGCCGGGAATACTCAATGATTAGTTGCAGACGGTTTGGAAAGATTACAGCATGTTTGTTAAAGAAAGTTTAAAGAAGAAGACCTTGGACTATCGACTCCCAACTCCCGACTTACTTCACGTAGCTCACCACATCTTCAGCTGTAATGGATTTACCTGAAAGAATGATCAATCTTTCTACCACATTTCTCAGTTCACGGATATTACCCGTCCAGTCATGCTGCATCAAAGCATCCATTGCTTTTTTATCGATCTCTTTTTTAGGCTGCCCATATTCTTCAGCAATATCAATCAGGAATTTATCCACCAGTAAGGGAATATCATCTTTTCGTTCATTCAAAGAAGGCACATGAATTAGAATAACACCTAATCGATGATAAAGATCCAGTCTGAAATTTTTTGCTTCTACTTCTTTCAACAGGTCTTTGTTGGTTGCAGCCACAACACGCACATCCACATTAATTTCTTTCTCGCCGCCTACTCTGGTTATTTTACCTTCCTGCAATGCACGTAATACTTTTGCCTGTGCACTCAAACTCATATCACCTATCTCATCCAAAAATAAGGTTCCGCCATTGGCCTGTTCAAATTTGCCGATGCGTTGTTTGATGGCAGAAGTAAATGATCCTTTCTCATGGCCGAACAATTCACTCTCGATCAATTCACCGGGAATGGCTGCGCAATTCACTTCCACGATCTGTCCGGAAGAACGGTTACTCTTTTCATGCAGCCATCTTGCCACCAGTTCTTTACCGCTACCGTTTTCGCCTGTTACCAAAACCCTTGCTTCGGTAGGTGCTACTTTTTCGATGGTCTCTTTTATCTTTTTAATGGCAACACTTTCACCGATGATCTCCTGAACCTTGCTCACTTTGCGTTTCAAAGTTCTGGTCTCTTTTACGAGAACCGTTTTATCCATCGCATTTCTGATGGTGATCAATAAGCGATTTAGATCGGGTGGTTTTGAGATATAATCGAATGCACCTTTTTTCACTGCTTCAACGGCTGTTTCTATATTACCATGACCACTGATCATGATCACGGGAATATCCGGATTGATCTCTGTTGCTTTTTGTAGAAATTCCAGTCCGTCGATCTTGGGCATTTTAATATCGCAAAGCACCAGATCAAAAGTGGATGCCGAGAATTTCTTCAATCCTTCTTCCCCATCAGCCGCTTCATCGGTCTTGTACCCCTCATTTCCCAAAATATCTTTCAGCACGCTTCTGATCGCACGTTCATCATCTATAATTAAAATGGAAGCCATGTTTTTTCTTTGCTGCTAAGATAAGTGTAAGTTATTTATGATACAGGCAGGCGGCCGGGTATTAACCTTTTGTTGTCCATAGTTCAGCTTCAGTGTGCAAATCCAAAGAACCCCCTTTGGGAGATACATCAGTTTTTTCTTTTACAGCTACCCACTTGAAACGGCAGAAAAAGCAGGGGAAAAACCCCGGTTTGTTTTGGTCTTGCTTTGGTCTTGTTTTGGTCTTCTTTTGGCCATGCTTTGCTCATACAAAAGAAAAGCAAAAGGAAACCAAAAGAAGACCAGAATGAGAGAAGAACAAGACCAAAGCAAGAGAAGAAGCTGACAGCAATGAAATTTCGATCTTGTCAAAAGAGTTGCGGCAGCTGAAATAATAAATTGTATTTGCAGTTTGTTACTATTCTTAGAAGAAACTTAATTAAAATTAATGCCCCGGTTGGGTGTTTTCACCAACCGGATTCATGAACGAATTTTCATTATTCATATCACCCTTTTATATGTTCTATAAAACCAAAATCATCTTTTCCTGTTTCATAAAACCCGGCAGAAGAATATTTGTACAATTCTACTAAACTACACAACCCTGCTTTCAACGGATTTTGATGTATGTACGCTATCTTTTGTAATAATACGGCCACACTAAATAAATCAATACTTAATGCATGACGTTCCCAAAATCGATACTGTCTGTCTTTAGCCAGTACAGAAAAGGATTGTAATAATGCTGTATTATTTTTTTGGAGCTCATATTTCAGCATCTGTCCTGTAAACTTTAAAAAATCTCTTTGTACATTTTCTCTTGTATGGCCTGCCTGTATTTGCCATACAAGATGAAGGTGATTGCTCATTATTACAAAGGCATATACTATAACACGTTTTTCTTTTACTAAAAACCGTAAACTTTCTATAATGATGTCTTTGTATTTATCATCTTTTAATAATGGTTTCCACTCTAATATCGTGGCAGTAAAAAACTGTGGATAGTATTGTGTTAATTGCATGCATTAAAGTTACCAAATGATAGCTTTTTATAAAGTATGTAACTCCCCGAAACCGGTTGGTGAAAACACCCAACCGGGGCGTCGGTAGTTTATTGACTTTCTGTTAGAAAGGGATACTAATAGTGATTAGGTATTATTATTAACTTTTTGTTGTTATTACGATCCTTCAATATCACAATTATTTTGTATTGATGAATATCATCTTTTCGATTTAGTGTTATGTATTATCTTGATCGCCTAAACCCTTACTACATGGCACAGCAACGAAAAATTGTTTTACAGGAATCTGATATTCCAACACATTGGTACAATATTGTGGCAGATATGCCCAACAAACCCTTACCACCATTGCACCCCGGCACAAAGCAACCGGTTGGCCCGGCCGATCTTGCACCCTTATTCCCAATGGAATTAATTAAACAGGAAGTAACAACCAACAAATGGGTAGAGATCCCTGATGAGGTTAGAAACCTCTATTCTATCTGGCGACCAACACCCATGTTCAGGGCCTATGGCTTAGAAAAGGCATTGGGAACAAGATCTAAAATTTATTATAAATACGAAGGGGTTAGTCCTGCCGGTTCGCATAAACCAAACACTGCGATTCCGCAAGCATATTATAACGCGAAAGAAGGTATTAAAAAGATCTGCACTGAAACCGGTGCAGGTCAATGGGGAAGTGCATTAAGTTTTGCCTGTAAATTATTTGATATTGAATGTGAAGTGTTCATGGTGAAAGTGAGCTACGAAGGAAAACCTTATCGTAAAATAATGATGAACACATGGGGTGCAACCGTACATCCATCACCTAGTAACTTAACGAATGCAGGGAGAAGTATTTTAGCCAAGGATCCGAACAGTCCGGGAAGTTTGGGCATTGCCATTTCAGAAGCCGTTGAAGTTGCAGCAACACATGATGATACCAAATATTCCTTAGGTTCTGTATTGAATCATGTGCTGATGCATCAAACTGTTATAGGATTAGAAGCATTGAAACAAATGGAAAAAGCCGGCGATTATCCCGATATCGTGATCGCTCCTTTTGGTGGCGGATCAAACTTTGCAGGCATTGCATTTCCCTTCTTACAAAATAATCTGACAGGCGGAAAAAAAGTCAGGGCCATTGCTGTTGAACCTACTTCCTGTCCTAAATTAACGCGTGGTGTTTTCCGTTATGATTTTGGTGATACGGTTGGAATGACCCCATTGATTCCCATGTACACATTGGGACATAATTTTATTCCATCTCCTATTCATGCAGGTGGATTGCGTTATCATGGTGCGGGGGCAATTGTAAGTCAGTTGTTGAAAGACGGGTTGATCGAAGCCGATGCGATCAATCAAACAGAATGTTTCGAAGCGGGTATCTTATTCTCGGGAGCAGAAGGGATCATTCCTGCACCCGAAGCAACACATGGTATTGCCGAAGTGATTCGTCAGACCAAACAAGCCGATGCAGAAGGCGTCTCAAAAACCATATTATTTAATTTATGCGGTCACGGAAACTTTGATCTGGGTTCTTATGAACAATATTTATCCGGCAAACTGGTTGACTATGAGGTTTCGCAGGAAGACATCAATAGTTCTTTAGCTGAACTGACAACTCCAACCATTTAAAGGTTTAAGAAGTTTAAGAGGTTTAAGAAGTTAGACCTTTCTTTTAAAAGAAGTGTAGCAGAGATGCTGCACTTTTTTATTGTCATTCCGATCCCGATAATAACGGGAAGTAATCTGCCCGGTATTGCTACTATTGCCCAACAGATCCTTCAATCATTACTAAAGCATATAACAAGCAGCCACGAATAAGACAGAAAGCATGTAGAACTCGGTTTAAAACTATACTCGTCTACCGCTGATCATTCGCTGATCATTCGCTCATCCTTCGTTGAAAGTTAAAGCCGAGTTAAGAAATTTAAAGATTGGGGAAAAGGAACTTCCTTCCAAAAGGTTGGCTTTCGTATGTGCCAAGAATAGCAGCTTAAATTGCTCGCAAATATTCTCTTAGGGCAAAATGATAGATCTTTTGCCCGGCAGGTACTATCTTCTTGTAGGTTTCATTTCTTGTTGGATCTTTTAAAACAGCCTGCGCATAAGCCACAGCTTCTTTAAATTGATTCCGTTTTTCTTTTTGTTTAATACTGGCGGTAATATGGCTCATATCAGGAATCTTAGTTACCACAATAGCATGAGTGTATTGTTTGAAAGCAAGCTGTTTGCGGGCAAGCGTTCTTAGTTCTTTGATGGAAATATTACTATTGTTTTTATACAATGCCATGAAACTAAGTTAGTTATTTTATGCATATGATTTATTTACGTTGTGTTAAAAATTATTTTACATTTATATTACAAAGAAGTGAATGATCTCAATTACATACAATACGGTATCTCATCGAAATAAGAACTGGATATTGGTAAAGTTTAAATCCGATGAAAAACTAAATGCCCGAATGAGCAAAGTGGCGGATGCACAATGGAGCCAATCGTTAAAGGGATGGTTAATACCAGATACAGAACCTAACAGAATTAAATGCAAACTGCAGGTCTTGAATAATTTACAACTAGAAACAACAGGCAGGAAAAATGGAATAAAAAACAGTAATGAGGCACAACTTCAAAAATTTATACAACAGCTTACACTAAAGGCATACAGCCCAAGCACCATAAGAACATATACAAGCGAAATGATGACTTTTTTGCATACTCTGAAAAATGTGCCTGCCGAAACAATGACTGCTCAAAGAATAAAAGACTATCTGCAATATTGCTTTACAACATTAAAATTATCGGAAGCTACTTTGCAGAGCCGAATGAATGCTTTGAAGTTTTATTATGAAAAGGTACTCCAAAAGGAAAAATTCTTTTGGGAAATACCAAGGCCAAAAAAATCATTGCTGTTACCGAAAGTAATTAGTAAGGAACAAATAGCACTGCTTATAAATGCCATCGAAAATATAAAACATAAAACAATCATTATGCTTGCTTATGCATGTGGTCTAAGGGTAAGCGAAGTAGTATCGTTAAAAGTAAAACACATCGACAGCAATCGAAAGATAATATTAATAGAAAAAGCTAAAGGAAAAAAAGGCCGCATAGTAACTCTCAGTCCGGGTATACTTATTATGTTAAGGGAATATTATAAACAATATAAACCAAAAGATTATTTATTTGAAGGGCAATTTGATAACCAACATTTGACTGCCAGAAGTATTCAGCAAGTATTACAAAATGCAAAAGAAAAAGCCGGAATAAAACAAGCTGGAAATATGCACATGTTGAGGCATAGCTTTGCAACTCATTTATTAGATAAGGGAATTGATGTAGTTTTTATTCAAAAATTATTGGGGCATAATGACATAAAAACTACTTTAAGATACTTACATGTAACCAATAAAGACCTTATAAATATTTTAAGCCCCTTAGATGATATTGAGTATTTATTGAAGAAATGAGGGTTGGCTTTACGAAAGATGTATTTTTATAATTTGTACTTCGCAAAAAGCACCTAATTATTTGAAAATCATTCGAGATATTTTTTCTACTCAATAAATTTAAATATGAAAACATTCGTCTATTTTTGAGTTGTG
>CAIMKO010000344.1 GCA_903841915.1 uncultured Chitinophagaceae bacterium
ACCATAACCCGGAATAATATTGGCGAATTGGGCAGAAATATCGCTTGAGAAATTTTGCAGGTTCACAAAAAACACACCGCCCAACAAGCCGTTTCGGGAGATGTTGTACCGATATTCAGTTTCTAAATAAAGCATTTCTTTTCCACGAAAGCGTCCCTGAACATAACCTCTGCCCGAATTATATTGGTCATCCCAGCCTGTACTGGGTAATAAAAGATAGGGTGGAGTTCCGGATGTTGTGATCCAATTCAGACTCCAGAAAGAGAGTACATTCCTGGAGTGTTCAGGAAAATGAAAATAAGTTCGCACATCGATCATTAAAGAATTCCAATTCGAGTCGCTCCCCAAAGATTTAGAATTGGCACGATAGACTAAATTATAATACCAACCTGATTCAGGGTTTATCTGATTGAGCCTTGAATCGTATAACATTCTGAAGGTAAGTCCTACTGCTTTTTCTGTTGTTCCTAATACCTTAGTAAAAATAGAATCGCGTCTCCTTGTCAAAGGATCTATTGCTTTTATATTCCAAAATCCATCATAATAAATACCAGCACCAACATAAAAATCTTTCGCTACCGATGCCAAAACTGTTTCATGCAATTTTAATCCAGTGAAATTGATGGTAAGACCATTATTGGGATCTGTCCTACCTCCCAATCCATATATATCTGAAGGATATTGAATATACCTGTTATCAGAAATTATATTCAACTTATTATTCTTTGTCCAGATATCTGCCAGTACCGGAATGATGGTCTGATTGTATTGCGAATAAGTAATGCTTGTTGAAATACTCGATAATTTAGTATCGGCATTATTATCATTATAATAAGCCAGGTTAGCGCTTAAAATTCCCGCAAATCCCGTTTGCAGCGTATAACCTATTGCAGGAACAAACGAAAAATGTTTTTGTTTTCCATTTTCAGAATCCTCATTTTCAAGAAAATTGCTTTTGGTTTTTGACTTTCTTCGAAAAACGTCTTTAATATCACGTTCATGTGAATAATCAGGAGTTGTTCTGAACAATGCGGTATCTGCTGCTAATACAGATTCTTTCAAGCTGTCAATCTGTGCATGAGTGACATTCAAAAATATTAAAAAAAATAAATATAAAAGAAAGTAATGTTTCCTCAATGCTGCACTTTTAAGTAAAAAATCAAGTATGAATGATGATACGTTTACTAGAACAAACTGTTGCCTCAGAAAGCAAAAAAAATGCCATAATTACATATCATTCACTATTTTTTTATAGCTTGTTACAATACCCTTGATCAGTGAGGAACTGAAACCCTGATGTTCCATTTCATTCAAACCGGCAATAGTGCAACCTTTAGGTGTTGTTACCTTATCAATTTCCTGTTCCGGATGTGTATTCAATTGTAATAATAATTCAGCTGCTCCTTTTACGGTTTGTGCCGCTATTAAAGAAGCAACCTTTGCACTGAAACCGATCTCTATACCACCCTGAATATTGGCACGAATATATCGCATTGCATATGCGGTACCGCAAGCTCCCAAAACGGTTGCAGCGTCCATTAATTTTTCTTCGATTAAAACAGTTTTCCCAAGCTGATTAAATACATCCGT
>CAIMKO010000345.1 GCA_903841915.1 uncultured Chitinophagaceae bacterium
ATGATCATCGCTGTTGTACTGATCACTATTTCAAGGTCAGTTGCTAAAAAAGACATCCCGGCAATCAAGAAAAATAAAAGACTGGCAACTTTATACATTATTGCTTTGATCATCATTCTGGCCAGTATCCCATGGCCTTTCCGATTCGACAATGTTCCATGGTTCAGAGGATTGTATTAATAGAATTGAAAAAGCCGGTATTTCTTACCGGCTTTTTTATGCTTAAATAGGTATATCCGATCAGGTGTAGTTAATTTTCATTTGCACATTTACAGCCAAACATTTGCAAATACAAAAAAACAGTCGTAACTTAATGATCAACAAAAACGATTGCTATATGATCAAGTTCAACGACATTAAAGTGGGTGACCTTGTAGTTGCCGAATATGAGGGTAAAATCTGGGAAGGAGAAGTAACCGGATTGAATGGAGATGAGAAACAGGTATGTGTAGATACAGGTGTACAGGAGTTTTGGTTTGATACCGAACATCTTCGTCCCATTCTCATCAATGATGAAAGCCTTTCAGCACTTGGTTTTGCAAAAGAATCATTGCCCGATGGTAGTGTGAAATACAAAAAAGAATCTTTCCGTATTTTATTGCATAAAGCGAATGATTTCTCACATTTTGATATGTGGTACCGAGAAGATAAACGACATCATCCCGATGTACATTATATCCATCAGTTGCAAAATCATTATTTAGATATGACCAAAGTTCATTTAACAAAAGAACACGCATGAGATTTTACTTTTATCAATTAATTAAGAAAGAGCAGCCACTATAATTTGGGCTGCTTTTTTACTTTCATTACATTCACTGTTCATTATTGAATTATGAAAAAGATCATTTCTTTTATTACCATTACAGCTTTTATATGTCTCAGTTCTGTTGCACAAACCGTCCAGAGTCCCGAACAGTTTCTGGGTTATGAAGTTGGAACAAGATTTACCCGACATCATAAAATTGTGGAATACTTTAAAGCGGTGGCACAGGCAAGACCTGATATGGTAAAAACAGAAAAGTATGGTGAAACAAATGAAGGAAGAGAACTGATGATCGCTTATATCGCAAGCCCTGAAAATCTGAAGAAATTAGATCTTATTAGGAAAAACAATTTGCGTATAGCAGGATTAACAAAAGACAGGATGGCGCCCATCACAGATGGAACGCCTGCGGTAGTATGGTTAAGTTATAATGTTCATGGTAATGAACCGGCATCGAGCGAAGCAGCCATGCTTACTTTGTATGCACTGGTAGATCCCAATAATGCACAAACAAAAGAATGGTTAAAGAATACCATCGTGATCATTGATCCCTGTATCAATCCTGATGGAAGAGACCGCTATGTGAACTGGTATAATGTTGCAGTTGGAAAAAACTATAATGCCGACCCGCAGGCCAGAGAACATGGAGAGCCATGGCCACAGGGAAGAACCAATCATTACAATTTTGATCTGAATAGAGACTGGGCCTGGCAAACACAATTGGAAACACAACAAAGGCTTAAATTATATAATGAATGGATGCCGCAGGTTCATGTTGATTTTCACGAACAGGGATACAATCAACCTTATTATTTTGCACCCGCTGCTGAACCTTATCATGAAGTGATCACTAAATGGCAGCGCGATTTTCAGGATATGATCGGAAGAAACCATGCCAAATATTTTGATGCAAAGGGATGGTTATATTTTACCAAGGAAAGATTCGATTTGTTTTATCCATCTTATGGGGATACCTATCCTACATACAACGGAGCTATCGGGATGACATTCGAACAGGGAGGTATCAGTGCGGGATTGGGTGTTAAACAAAAAAGCGGCGATACGCTAACATTGGTGGATCGTGCCCTGCATCATTATACCACGAGCTTATCAACCATTGAAGTGTCTTCAAAGAATGCACAAAAATTAATTGATGAATACAAGAAGTTCTTTGATGATAACCGCAATGCAAAAAATGCGGATTATAAAACCTATATCGTAAGCAGTAAAGATGCAAACAAAATTGCAGCGATAAAAACACTACTGGACAGAAACGGGATTGAATACGGAAATGTAAGCGGTAAAATAAAAGGCTATCGCTATTTCACGAATAAAGAAGAAGAAGCACAACTAGATGATAATGCTATCGCAGTTTCCATGTATCAACCCAAAAGCGCATTGGCAAAAGTATTGTTTGAACAAAAAAGTAAACTGACAGATAGTGCTACTTACGATATCACTGCATGGAGTATTCCCTATGCATATGGTGTGGAAGCCTATGCATTGAAAGAAAAGAAAGAAACAACAGCAGTTTCTTCTAAAGAAATATTGATCGCAAATTCTGCTTATGGTTAATTGATCCCTTACACATCCATCAACAGTGTTCAGGTACTGGCTTATTTATTAAAGAATAATGTGAAAGTCCGTTACGCAGATAAACCTTTTACTTATAATAATAAGAACTATGATCGTGGCACGTTGATCGTTTTAAAAACAGGGAATGCTTTTATCTATTGGGATGCATTGGTGATTGGCGCATCTAAGAAATACAATGTGCAGGTTGATCCCGTAAGTACAGGGTATATGGACAAGGGCGCAGATTTTGGCAGTCCTGATGTTCATTTGATTCGTGCACCTAAAGTGGCATTGTTAACAGGAGAGCAGGTGGCAGCAGGAGATGCAGGTGAAGTGTGGAATCTATTTGATCAAACACTGGATTATCCTATCACGCAGATTTTAGCAAATGATCTGGGAAGATTGAATCTTAAAAATTATACTGTGTTAATTATTCCGGATGGTAATTATCGAAACCTGAATGATAAAGCCATTACTGAAAAATTAAAAGACTTTGAAAAAAGTGGCGGA
>CAIMKO010000346.1 GCA_903841915.1 uncultured Chitinophagaceae bacterium
ACAGCATACTCAAGAAGTTAAAAGAAGCCGGGGATGGTGCAGTATTGAATAGATCTGAAATTATTTGGGCGCACTATGCCGCTGCCAATCTTTGGTATTCAGTCGATTTCAATATTGATTATCAGCTGGAGTTTATTGTACTTGCAGCAATAGCATTTAAGGGAGATATCGAAATTAATTGGTCTGGTAGAAAGACGCTGTCAGCCACCAATATTGAAACCGTACTTGCGCTTACTCAAGAAGACTTTTTTACTTTCCAACACATCAAACAGCCACAGGGAATACCAATAAAAAACCTGAAAGCATTATTTACCTGCCTTGAATTGCCGGATTATACCTCTGAATTAGAAAAGCCAGATACCATTCCGAATATAATCACAGCAGCTAAAACGATGGCTGAACGTGTTGTGAGAACGAAAGCAACAGTGGTACAAGGCTTAAAATGTAGAAGTGTACCATTGCTAAGTGATGAAGAATGCTTAACAATGAAGGCTGAATTGGAAGCATTGGCAACAATGGTGGATAGTATACAATCTTACAACACCTATGGAAAGTTAAAGTCATTTCGATTTACAGAAAGTGAATTGACCGAAGCATTCAAAGCCTACACTTACTGTGGTCAGGTTGATAAACTAAAAACAAAAGCCGAAAAATTCGAAAGACTTGTTGGGTACTTATATACGGCTCAATCTTACGTGGTGCAAGAAGAAAAACCACTGTTCGATGAGATGAAGACTGCTATTGATAGCTTGCCAAATGTCTTATCATCCACGAAGGATGCTGATATCAAAAAATATGAGGCGTTACTGAACTCATTGATCGATAGGTATGCTGACTATTATCTTGGGCAATACATCAGATGCCGGTTGTCTAAACAAGATACGTTGGCTAAGGAGCGTATATTGGGTGGTGAGAAGAAACGTATTTGTGATGTAATCAAAGATTCTGAGTTTATCACGAAAACCGAATATGAAAATTGGCTGAATAACATCACCTCACTTCGGGAGGCTGATTTGTCATTAACCAAAGCTAAGGTACTTGAAGAGCCATACCATGACTTTAATCCTCGTGAGTATTACAACAAGGCTATTTACAATATCCACCAGCTTGAAGAACATCTGGACAATATCCTGGAGAAATGGGTCAATGCAATGCGCTCGGTATTCAAGGATCCTTCTGTTCAGGAGAACATGGATATTTTGAAGACAGATGACAAAAAACTTGTGGAAGGGTTTAGATCAGGAGCTGTTGACTTAACCGCAGACAACTCGCAGAAATTAAGGAATTTGATAGCCCAATTTGCCCAGGGTATTGATAAAGTGGAGATAACAATCGATGATATCCGTAAGCAATTGAATAGACCATTGACACCACAGGAAGCAATTGATACCCTTACAACTTATATAGATAGCTTGTGTGCCGGTAAAGAAAGAAACAAGGTTAGAATCATTATTAAATAGTCATCCATGAACACAAAGCAAGATAAGGTTATTTGTCTGGGTAAGGAGTTTGCTACAGAAGCAGAACGCAGAGAATACTATCGAAATGAGCTTCGGATCAAGCTGCATGAGCTAAAGAAGATCGATGGCTTTCCTATCGGTGAGGATGATGATATTGTTGCGTTAAGTGATCCTCCATATTACACTGCATGCCCCAACCCCTGGCTAAATGATTTTATCACGGAATGGGAAGAAGAAAAATGTGTTATACCATTTAGAAAAAAAGATTTTGATGTGCATGAACCTTATGCTGGCGATGTAAGTGAAGGCAAAACAAACCAAATATATGCCGCACACAGTTATCATACGAAAGTTCCACATCAGGCAATAATGCGCTATATACTTCATTATACACAGCCTGGAGATCTGATATTTGATGGTTTTGCGGGAACGGGCATGACCGCTGTTGCCGCTATTTCTTGCGGAAATCCTGACATTGATATTAAATTTAAAATTGAGTCGGAATGGAAATCCATTTTTAATTCAACACCAACTTGGGGAACCAGGAAAGCAATTGTTGGCGACTTAGCACCGATTGCATCTTTTATTGCATACAACTATACGAATCCAACTGATCTTGTTGATTATGAGAAAGAATTGGGAGTAATACTTTCTGATTTTAATAAAAATATGGGTTGGATGTATGAAACAAAACATTCAAATGGTAAAACTGGTAAAATAAATTTCACTGTTTGGAGTGAAGTTTTCGGCTGCCCACATTGTAATCATGAATTTATTTTTACAGAAGTATTTTATGATTCGGAAACAAATTCACTGCTTGATGAAATAAAATGTCCTTCTTGTTCCGCTTTGCTAACTAAAGACATATGTAATCTATTATTTGACACAACATTTGATAAGGGC
>CAIMKO010000347.1 GCA_903841915.1 uncultured Chitinophagaceae bacterium
GCCCGTGTGGCTGATCATGCTCTCACATCAGCTACTGATCGTAGACTTGGTGGGCCGTTACCCCGCCAACTATCTAATCAGCCGCACACCCATCTTCTAGCGGTAAACCTATAATAACAATGTGATGCCACATCGTTATGTTACGGGGTATTAATCCAAATTTCTCTGGGCTATTCCCCACTTATAGGAAGGTTGTGTACGTGTTCCGCACCCGTTTGCCGGTCGCCGCCCAGTATTGCTACCTGCGCTGCCCCACGACTTGCATGTATTAAGCCTGCCGCTAGCGTTCATCCTGAGCCAGGATCAAACTCTCCATTGTAAATGAGTTTTGATCTGACTTAATCTCAATTAATCGAAATTAACGTCGGATATAATTTGATTGTGCTTTAAAACCTTACATGTTTTTTATCAAAAAAAATATGTGCTGTTACTTCCAAACTTTCAAAGATCTTTTTGACTTTTTCAAAGCCACCCTTTTTATTGGGGTTGCAAAGGTAAGAGTCATTTGTATTTCAACCAAAATTTTCTAAGATTTATTTCAGAATTTTTTGTGTGATAACCAGTTTATTAAGAGCTTCCGTTTTTAGCGGACGGCAAAGATAAGACGAGGATTTTTACCAGCAAATTTTATTATGAATCTTTCTACACTTTTTTTCTTTTCTGCTGTATTTCGTCTTCAAAGATCAACGCGTTTTTTCAATTGCGGGGTGCAAAGATAAGAGTGTAATCTTTCTTTCCAAATCTTTTTTAAAGATTGTTTTTCTCATCTTCTGAAACCTTTACCCACCAAGTCTTTCAAGCGAAAAAATATTTTATGGCATCTGCTCATTCACGCCATATTGCTGCTCACATGCACTCTTTAATTATCATTTCACAATTCTCAACACTGCAAATTGTGACCACCGCAATTAACAATACCAACATCTCTTTAACAGTATCATCGCTTTTTTAATTCAATAGCTTACAATCGTTCAGTCTTTCCAATATCATCCCTTTCTCTGTTCATTAAAGGGAATGAACCCAGATACTTTCTGCAGGATTTACCCATTTGTTATCCATCATTCCCTTACCCGAATGATTCAATAATTTCATCCATTTATCAGTGTTCAACACATTTCCCGGGTTAAATTTGGGTTTCGCCAGGCAGATATGACTGAAAATAGCTGATTCTATGCTTTTAAATCAAGTCACAGAGAGGCTAAAAGCCATGCCTGCAAATGACATAGTTTCTCAGACCCTCCTTCTGGATCTGTTGCAAGCCAACTTATTTATCGCTTTATTTCCCTTTAGACTTGTCCTTTACCAGGATAGCCGTTCCGGCATTCAGGTGTTTTATTGTTAGCTTGGCATCCACTCCTACATGTACTTTAAAATGGATTCTTTCCTTTCCCATCAATATATCACATGCTTTGATCTCCAGATTCTCCAAATTCATATCGATCACTTTTCCGGCATTGCCCTTGGCTATGGCACTGGAAACGATGGTAGGTACTTTATCGATCAAGGTATCCAGGCCAACTGCAAGTTTCGACGCAATGGTATCTCTCAAGATTTCATGTAATAAAACATCCCCACTATTTAAGATGTGACTATTTGTATTCATGGCAAAATCAAAATTCTGCACTTTTAAAGTTTGATTGGGAACATCAAAGACCAACTGACCACTGGCTACCAAATCTCCTTCCACATCCTTATCGGTGATCACCTGAACAGATAATCCGTTTGTAGATCCATATACTTTCAGTTGTTTGATGGCGATGCTGTATCCCTGTGAACTAATCGTTTTCCCTTTTAATAAAGCATTCAATTTATCATTGATCTCTTCAAAGCTGGTATACGCATATAAATAAACGTCCGAAGCAGTTGCCTTCTCTTTTTCTTTTAATGCAATAAAGTCAGGCAATGGAACAGGCTTAGCTCCAGTTACGGTATCTGTCAGCATCAGCATGTCTACTTTTACATTTGTATAACAAACAAGCTTGGTTGGGTTTAAGACAATCTTACCCTTGATGCTTTTACAATAAAAACGCATCCATGCAGGCGTGGGTTTTCGAGTGATCAGGATCGGCTTTTGAATATCATCCCAAATCTTGGAAATTTCCGGCTTTAAAGAAACTGCTTTGTTCAATTCATCATCCAGCATTTTGGTGAGGTCTGTTCCCTTATCTTTTATCAATGCGTCAATCGTCTTCCGGAGATTCTTCTTGATCGGTCCGATCTTTACAACAGGCTCTACTACCCATTGTAAACTATTGATCTTAAACTTGGTGACCAGACTCCATGTTTTATCCAAACTCGCAGGCGTTGATAATGTGATCAAAACGCTACTATGTATAGGATCTACCTGCCTTGCCATTTTTTTCCCAAACCTGCTGTCTACTAATACCGCATCTACGATCAATGGAAAAGTACAGATCAATTCTTTTCCGGTAGATCGGATAATGATATCTTCCTTTTTACTGAGCGCAATAGATACTTCTTCCTTTTTGGAACTTTGCAGGTAAATATTCTTTTCTAAAAATTTCCCGTTTATTTTCTTGTTCAGAAATTGAGAGAATGTTTTGATATCGTAACTGATGGGCAAATTAATATTAGACTCGGGCACATCAATCTTCAGCTTTTCTGTCAGCGCAGCAGGAGGTTTTGCTTTTTGTTTCGACTTGGTATAAATATAGATGCCGCCCGCCGCAAGCAGGAGTATGATGACAGTTAAAAATATCAATAAGAACTTTTTCATTTTTATGATCTAATTACCATGAGAATTTCAAACAAGTTCCTCCCAGAAAGTATGCTGCTATGTTGATTTTATGGCAGTGACCGGAACCTGAATATTGCTTCCCCGAATTTATAAAAAATAACGCTTCAAATCTTCTGCTCATCCTTTAATCATAAATCATTGGCCTAAATCCCTGTAATAGGTTTAATTTTAAAAACTGATCTTAACGGATAATTTTATGAAAAAAGAAACCGCAGAAACAGCTGCC
>CAIMKO010000348.1 GCA_903841915.1 uncultured Chitinophagaceae bacterium
AATTAAAACCTTCGGGTACATCCTCATTTCTACCAAACCCGTAAATAAAGGAAGTTCTGTAATAGTCCTGTTTAAAAACAGTGTAAGCAGATAAAATACTTGTTTGGTTTGCGTATAAATAGTTATATAAGCTTGTATATTTTGAAGGAATTTGAGTAAAGTTTGTATTGATCAGTCTTACCGCAAGGAATTCTCTATTCTTTCTTTTAATAGTTTCATGCAATAAGTTTTTTGCAGAGATATTATATCCTACCCATGCATCAGTAGAAGTATAACGATAATTAAAGTCGGATAAAAAATAGGAGGTTGTGTCGTATAAATAATTATTCTGTGTATAGTGAAGTGATGTTTGTATTTCGCCTGTCCATAAATAATAAGGACTTACCAATGGTAATGTTAGTTTTGTGTAAACAGCAGTTTCTTCTCTTCTGCCGCTATTAAAAGTAGGGTTCATGTTTTGATAACCAATTGTAAAGTCAACAAAACTTCCTTTGATATTTCTTTTCGTGTATTCAATTCCAAAACCTGTTTTCGGCTGACGGTTATAATCATAAACGGTTTGCATGACGATTCTGTCACCTCGGCCTCTGAAATTATCATCTGTTCCCTGTAAATAAAGACTGCTGCTGCTTTCCGTAGTGATGGCACCACTTATTGGAAATACATCCTTGTAATAAACCACCACATCAACAGAATCGATATTGGAACTATCACTTGCCACTTCATGTATGGATATCCTTGCATCCTGCAAATAAGGGATGGTTCTCAGGAATCGGTCATTATCGGCCATGAGATAGGGAAGCAGTGAGTCACCTGATTTAAAAAACAGATCATTGCGAATTGTTTTTTCTGTTGTACTGACGTGTAAATTATCTCCCAGTCTGCTTAAAAAGCCCTCAATTGTTTTTGAAGTATCGTTGACAGATTGACCATAGTTTACTTTTTTGATAATTACATTTCTGATGATATTTCCCTTGTAGATAATATAAGGATCGATGTTTTTTACAACAGAGAGTAGGGAAACATCTGCACTCGGGCTGCCGTTTACTGCGATGCTTTGTCCTAATTTGCCCAGCAATCCTTTTTTCTTGGCAAGAAAGAATGTATCGCTCTTATTACTGCTTTCCTGGGCTTGTACAAAGGATATCAGTGATAAGAGAAATAGGAGTAAAAAATTGCGTTGTAAAACAGAACGCATGATTGCTTGCACTATCGTTTTAAGAAATTAGGTAAATAAAATATTTTACAATTTAACCAATCGTACGCTAATAACGGTTTAATCTTACAGTAAGCAAATGATTTCTATAAGCCACGAATGCACGAATAAACAAAGAATAAGCATTACAACTTTTTCTCCAGCACAATAAAAACCAATTCCTGTTTAGGGATCCCAAAACGGGGATCATGCGGAAAAGGTTTTGTTTCACCTGTTCTTTTATAACCTCTGCGCTCATACCATTCGATCAATTCTTTTCTAACAGAAATAACGGTCATCATGATCGATTCGGCATGCCTGTCCTTTGCATATTGCTCCGCCGCTGCCAATAATAATTTACCAATACCGCCGGCCTGTAATTCAGGAGAAACCGTCAGCATGCCCAAATATATTTTTTGCTTTTGTTCTTGAAGATGTACACAGGCAACGATCCTGTTTGAAGTATCACAATACTTTAGGATTCTGTCAGTTGTGCTTTGCAAAACAGCTATTAGATCTGCAGCATCTGTCCTTGAACCATCCAGCAGATCAGCCTCTGTAGTCCATCCTTTTTTGGAACTTTCACCCCGGTATGCACTATTGACTAATTTTACCAATGCCGGGATATCTTCTAACTGCGAAGGCAATATTTTGAACGATTGGCTCATGCTGCAAATATCAGTGCTTCATTGTAAAAACAGATACGATTTTTTATATTTACGGAAGATGATTTTACTCATTTTTCTTCGCTGTTAATGCGTTTAACTTGTATTTCAAAATGCAGCTAACAGCATTTAGTATTCACCATAAAAACATTTGCTATGCCAGAGTTTGATACCGCTCACGTCAAAAACATCGCGCTGCTTGGACATTCCGGCAGCGGGAAAACAACCTTAGCAGAAAGCATGTTATTTGAAGCAGGGTTGATCAGTCGCAGAGGTTCTATTGAAGAAAAGAACACAGTTAGCGACTATACAGAATTAGAACAGGAAAGAGGTAATTCCATTTTTTCAAAACTATTACATACGCGTTGGCGCGGTTATAAAATAAATATCATCGATACCCCGGGTTATGATGATTTTGCCAGTGAAGTATTGAGTGCTTTGCGCGTAGCCGATACAGGCATCGTTCTCCTGAATGCAGCCATGGGAGTGGAAGTAGGTACAGATATCATTATGGAATATACGGATGAATTTAGAACACCTACCATCCTTGCCATTAATCAATTGGATCACAGCAAAGCGGATTTCGATAAAACAGTTCGCGAAGCAAAAGATCATTTCGGAACCCATATCGTTGTCGTACAATATCCTTTGAATCAGGGAGATGGATTTAATGCCATTGTTGATGTACTGAACATGGTCTTATATCAATATCCTGCCGAAGGAGGTAAGCCACAAAAACTTCCAATTCCGGATACTGAAAAAGCAAAAGCAGAAAACCTGCATAAAGAACTCATTGAAGCCATTGCAGGGAATGATGAAGCATTGATGGAGAAATATTTTGATAAAGGTGAATTGAGTGAAGATGAAATGAAACAAGGTTTGCATTTATCCATGCTGGGCCATGATTTGTTTCCCGTATTCTGTATCTCCGCAAAACTGAATATGGGTGCCGGAAGATTGATGGGCTTTATCGATAATGTTTGTCCGCCTGCCAATGAAATGCCGGCGCAAACAACACTTGACGGAAAACAATTACCCTGTGATGCCAACGGTGCCGCCTGCATTTTTATCTATAAAACAATTTCAGAACCGCATATCGGTGACCTGAGTTTCTTTAAAGTGTATTCCGGTACCGTGAAGAGCGGAATGGAATTGGTGAATGAAACAACAGGAACTTTTGAAAAGCTGAATCAGTTATTTGTAGTAGAAGGAAACAAGAGGACCAATGTAACTGAACTGGTAGCAGGTGATATCGGTGCTACTTTAAAATTAAAGAATACGCATGTCAATAATACCTTGCATGAAAAAGGAAAACAGATCGAATTAAAACCGATCATTTTCCCTGCTCCTAAAATGAGTATTGCCATTGCCAATGCAAAGCGTGGTGAAGAAGATAAACTGGCCACTGCCTTGCATCAGTTAAAAGAAGAAGACCCAACCGTACAGGTAGAGGTTTCGGGCGAATTAAAACAAACCTTATTGCATTGTCAGGGTGATATGCATTTGAATGTGATCAAATGGAAACTGGAACATCAGTATAAACTGGATGTACAGTTCTTTAAACCAAAGATCGCTTACAGAGAAACCATCCGCAGGTCTGCCGAAGCAAGTTATCGTCATAAAAAACAATCAGGTGGTGCAGGACAATTTGGTGAAGTAACCATGCGTATTGAACCCTGGCATGAAGGAATGCCTGATCCTGTTGGATTGAATGTAAGAGGCAGAGATGAGTATCCATTACCATGGGGCGGTAAACTCGTTTATTTTAATTGTATTGTTGGTGGTGTGATCGATCTGCGTTTTTTACCATCCATTATGAAAGGGGTGATGGAAAAAATGCAGGAAGGACCATTAACCGGTTCGCATGTAAGAGATATTAGGGTAAGTGTATTTGACGGAAAGATGCATCCTGTTGACAGTAATGATATGGCTTTTAAATTAGCCGGTATCATGGCATTCAAAGATGCATTCCAGCATGCCGATCCGCAATTATTGGAACCCATGTATTTATTAGAAGTGCTTTGTCCGGATGAATTAACGGGCAATATCATGGGCGATCTGCAAACACGCAGAGCGATCGTGGAAGGCTTTGATGCAGAAGGACATTTTACCGTAGTAAAAGCAAAAGTGCCTTATGCCGAAATGTATCAGTATGCTTCTACACTGCGTTCCTTATCGCAGGGAAGAGCAAGATTCAGAATGCGTTTCGATCATTATGCTGCCGTACCTTTTGATCTGCAAAAGAAATTAGCCGAAACATATCATAATGCCGAGGTATTAGAAGAAGCGTAGTGTTTATGTTTGAAAAAAGATCCTGCTGCAATTTTTGTAGCAGGATCTTTTATGTTACTAATGAACCGAGATGATTTTGTCATGCTGGAGGCACTCGAAGCATAATGAACGGAATCACGTTTTAAACCTCGCCCTTCGAGTGCCCTGCCTTTGACGACA
>CAIMKO010000349.1 GCA_903841915.1 uncultured Chitinophagaceae bacterium
GTCAACCCTTCGAGGGGCTTTCCCAAAAGCTGTCCTTTAGCGCTAATAGATGAATTCACCCTTCGAGTGCCCTGTCTACCGACAGGCAGGCTCAGCATTGACATGGGTTCAAAAATGACATTCCATTTCATAAGTTGCAGCATGACACCATACTAACGAAATAAAGTTTTTTATCTAAGTTTGGTTTATGCAAAAAGCAATACTCCTCTTTATACTTTGTTTGTGCATGAAAGATCTCCATGCTCAAAAGGGCCAAAATAAGCCTGCTGACCTATTGGAAACCTTAATGAAAACAAGACCGGAATATTTCTCTTCAATACTTGCAAACAAAGACAGTTTGAATGTACAGATCATTTATACCCAGATAGATCGCGATAAAAACAATAACCCCTCTTTTACAGAATACAGTTTCAATCTCAACAATGATCATTATTTCTATCCTGCCAGTACGGTAAAAATGCCCATTGCCTATTTAGCATTGGAAAAACTGAATGAACTGAATAAAGCAGGATTGAATAGAAATACGACCATGATCACCGACAGTAATGCTGCCAAAGAAGAGATTGTTTATGCAGAGCCCAAAGCCGAGAACAGTAAACCATCCGTTGCAGATTATGTAAAGCAGATCTTTTTGGTGAGTGATAATGATGCATTTAATCGTTTATACGAATTTGTTGGTCAGCAAACCATTCAGCAAAAACTACGAGAGAAAGGATATCCCGATGCCATTATCCGTCATCGTTTACAGATCAGTTTAACAGATGCACAAAACCGTTTGACCAACCCTATTTCCTTCTACGATTCAACGGGAAAAATGGTTTATCATCAGGATGAACAAAACAGCAAAGCTGTTTTTCCTGCTTTAAATAAAAAAGTGGGAAAAGGATATTATAAAGGCGATCAGTTGATCAATGAACCGTTGGATTTTTCAACGAAGAATCTGGTCTATCTGCAAGACCAGCATCATATTCAAAGAAGTCTTTTATTTCCTGAAAGCGTTGATGCGAATCAAAGATTCAATATGAGTAAAGATGACCGTTATTTCGTGCTCCACTGGATGAGTGCCTATCCCGAAGAAAGCAAATACCCTTATTTTGATACTGTCCATTATTGGGATGCTTATTGCAAATTCTTATTGGTAGGTTCTGAGAAAGGCCGTATCCCATCCAATATCCGGATCTTTAATAAGCCCGGCGATGCTTATGGGTTTTTAACAGATATCGCTTATATCATTGATACAGAAAAAAAGATCGAATTCATGCTCTGTGCAACCATTTACTGCAATAGCGACGGCATATTGAATGACGATAAATATGATTACGAAACAGTAGGTTACCCATTCATGAAGCATCTGGGACAACTGATCTATGATCATGAAGTAAAAAGAAAAAGAAAGTTTAGCCCCGATCTGAGCGAATTTATCATCGATTATAAAAGCAATCAGTAATTAACCTGACTTAAAGTAGTGTTATTTATTTAAGCGAAGGATAGCACACAGACCAGCCTGCGGCAGGCAGGTAACACTGATCAAACAGATTTTCACGGAAATTTATTTAAATCACCATGCGAAAAAATAA
>CAIMKO010000350.1 GCA_903841915.1 uncultured Chitinophagaceae bacterium
GCTGGTTAAGGACAAAAGCAACATCATTTGCCGAGTTTCAAAAAGTATTGGACCTGCGTGCCAATACTTCCAATAATACCGTCTATGCTGATGCCGAGGGTAATATTGCATACTGGCATGGTAATTATGTTCCGGTAAGAGACAAGAATTATAACTGGAATAAACCCGTTGACGGAAGCATCGCTGCAACAGAATGGAAAGGTTTGCATGGGGTTGATGAGATCATTCATTCCATCAATCCGCCAAATGGCTGGTTGCAGAATTGTAACAGCACCCCGTTTACTGTTGCAGGAACGAACAGTCCGAAGAGAGAAGAGTATCCAATATACATGGCTCCTGATGAAGAAAATTTCAGAGGCATGAATGCAGTGCGAGTATTGGCAAGTGAGAAAAAATATACGATCGATAAAGTGATCATAGCAGGATACGACAGTCATCTGTCTTTCTTTGAAAAATTAGTGCCTGCATTGGTAAAAGCTTATGATGCTTTACCACAAAACGATACCAATAAATTAAAATTGCAAGAACCCATACAGGTCATGAAAGAGTGGGACCTGAGATCAGGAGAAAATTCTGTGGCTACCTCACTCGCTGTAAACTGGGGTATGCAGATCATGCGAACGATACGAACATCAAAGAGTTTTAATGAAACGGATGAACTGGTGATCAAAATAGCAAAGTTTGCAGCAGATGCAGATAATGCTGCTGTATTGCTAAATCAATTTAAAACTGCGATCAATACTTTACAAGGTCTCTACGGTAAATGGAATATTGCCTGGGGAGAGATCAATCGTTTTCAAAGATTGAATGATGATATCGATTCAAAATTTGATGATGCGAAAGAAAGTATTCCTGTTGGATACACTTCTTCGCAATGGGGACAGATACCATCATATAGCAGCAGGGTTTATTCCAATACAAAGAAAATGTACGGGGTAAATGGCAACAGTTTTATATGCGCTGTTGAATTTGTCCGACAGGACTCCCTTGGAGGCAAACGAATTAAAGCAAAATCCTTATTGGCTGGCGGAGAAAGTGGCGATCCTTCTTCCAAACATTTCAACGATCAGGCGCTGATGTACAGCAAGGGTCAATTCAAAGATGTATTGTTTTACAAGGAAGATGTATTGCAACATGCAGAGACAACCTATCATCCGGGTGAATAAAGTATCAGCCACTTAACAAGTGCCTGATACTTTATTCTTTGTTGAAACTGTCTCCTGCTTTCGAAGTTCCTGGCAGGTTTATTCCGGAATTATTATACACTACAACTAAATCATAATTATGAAAAAGATCATCATTCTTGTTTTACTGCCATTTACACTGCAGGCTCAAAAGAATTATACCCAAGCATTAGAAAAGTATATGGATGCCCAAATGAAGATCAAAGGGTTTAATGGTACTGTATTGGTGGCGAAGCAAAATAAAGTACTACTCAAGAAAGGTTATGGCTTTGCTGATAGAGAATGGAATGTTTCCAATACTCCCGATACTAAATTCAGAATTGGATCTGTCACAAAGCAATTTACAGCTGCATCTATCCTGCAATTAGCCGAACAGGGGAAATTGAATCTGTCTGATAAGCTGAGCAAATACTTTCCTGATTTTCCAAAGGGCGATAGTGTGAGCATTCATATGTTGTTAAGCCATACATCGGGCATTGCTAATTATACAGCACAGGCACAATTTGAAAGTCTGGCAACACTTACCTTAAGCAAAGATTCGATGATCGCATTCATCCGATCAAAGCCATACAGCTTTTCTCCGGGTACAAAATATCAATATAGTAATTCGGGATATTTTTTATTGGGGTGCATCATTGAAAAACTAAGCGGACAATCTTATGCCGATTATGTTCAGCAAAATATATTCGCAAAAGCAGGCATGACTAATACAGGTGCTGATAAAATAGATTCAATATTACCCCTGCGTGCCAAAGGGTATTCGATGAATAAGAAAAAGATAACGAACGCTTCCTATATTTCTTTGGCATGGCCATTCAGTGCAGGTGTTCTTTTCTCAACTGTTGAAGACCTGTATAAATGGGACAGAGCATTGTATGGTACAACAATTTTATCCAATGCTTCAAAGCAAAAGATGTTTACTCCCGGCAAAAGCAATTATGGGTATGGTATCATAATCGACAGCATGCAGAAACATTCCCGCATCTGGCATAACGGTGGCATTCCCGGATTCA
>CAIMKO010000351.1 GCA_903841915.1 uncultured Chitinophagaceae bacterium
TGTAGCAGTAAAATGCGATATCATCTACTTGTTGTTGTGTTAACATGCTATGCCAGTTTTGGATTTACAATCAAGTTTAAACTCTGCATGAACATTTTTAATTCATCCATGGCAACAGAAGTTTGTTTTTTGCCTGCTTTGGTCAATGTGTAATATTTGCGAACACGATTGCCAATGTTCTCCATTTCTGTTTCTACAACACCTTGTTCTTCTAATCGGTGCAACAACGGATACAATGCCCCTTCTGTAATTTGCAGTTCGCCTTTAGTGAGTTCTTTTACCATCTGTGTTATCTGATAACCGTACATACGGCCGTTATCCTTTAATAAACGCATGATGATAGGCTCCAAACAACCTTTGTATAAAGTTGACTTATTCATAATTCAAACATACATAATTTACCAATACATAAGGATGTTATGTATAAATATTTTTTTTCTAAAGAGAATTTCTTTCCCAATTTTTCCTATATTGAGCAAATGAACGATTGCTCACCATCCTGATGGTGATGCAATTTTTTTATGTATACCCAAAAACAAGACCCGCGTATGAGCTGCGAAGAGCTATTGAAACAATATTTCTTATATCCCGGTGTATGGGATGAAATGAACAATAACAATAGTATCCGCTCGCAATACCAGAAAGTAGTTGATGCATTGCAGCATTTTGACGTAGCTGCCTTACAACAGAAAGACAGGATCGCGGAAGAGCTTTTCATGAATCAGGGTATCACATTTACGGTGTATAGCGATAATGCCGGCATTGAAAGGATCTTCCCATTTGATATTATTCCGAGAATTATTACAGCCGCTGAATGGGATCATATTGAAAAAGGTATCAAACAACGTTTAAAAGCATTGAACCTTTTTCTGAAAGACATTTACAACGAACAACTCATCATCAAAGACAAAATTGTTCCTGCCGAATTGATCGCTTCCTGTCCACATTATACACGTGAAGTTTTCGGCATCAAAGTACCGCATGACATTTATGTGCACATCAGTGGCATTGATTTGATCCGTGGCGATGATGGCACATTTTATATTCTAGAAGATAATTTGCGCACACCCAGTGGCGTAAGTTATATGCTGGAGAACAGGGAAGTCACAAAACGAATCTTTCCTGAGATGCTGGCAGAAAACAAAGTGAGGATGGTAAATAATTATCCGCTGCTTCTGCATCAGATATTATTATCACTGGCACCACAACAAATATCCAACCCAACAGTTGTATTGCTTACACCCGGTGTATTCAACTCAGCTTATTACGAACACACATTCCTAGCTCGCCAGATGGGAATTAATTTGGTGGAAGGAAGAGACCTGGTTGTTGATAATCACAAAGTGTTCATGAAAACAACCAATGGTCTGCAACAGGTACATGTTATCTACAGAAGAGTGGATGATGAATTTTTAGATCCCCTGGTATTCAGGCCCGATAGCGCATTGGGTGTTCCCGGCTTAATAGGGGCTTACAGAAAGGGAAATGTTGCTATAGTAAATGCAATGGGCAATGGCGTGGCTGACGATAAAGCAGTATATGCTTATGTTCCAAACATGATCAAATACTATTTGAATGAAGAACCCATTTTGCCAAACGTACCTACCTATCAAATGGGTGACTCAGAAGCAAGAAAATATGTATTTGATAATATTCACAACATGGTGATCAAACGCACCAACCAATCAGGAGGCTATGGTATGCTGATGGGCAACAGTGCACAGGAAAAAGAGATCGAAGAATTTGAAAAAGCAGTGGAGGAAGATCCGAGAAGCTTTATTGCTCAACCGATCATAAAACTATCAACTGTACCTTGTTTTCTGGACGGAAAGTTTGTAGCACGACATGTAGATTTACGCCCCTATGCTTTATGCGGACCAGATGGTGTTAAGATTGTTCCAGGCGGATTAACAAGGGTTGCTTTGAAAGAAGGCTCCTTGGTCGTTAATTCATCACAAGGTGGCGGTAGTAAAGACACATGGGTTGTAGATTAAAAGTTTAAGAGGTTTAAAAAGTTTAACGTTATGGCTACGATAGAAGCTTTTGAACAAATAATATCTTGGCAGGAAGCAAGATTATTAAATGAAAAAATAGGCAAGCTGATTGACGATGGTACTTTTAAAACAAGTTTCAGATTAATCAATCAAATTGAGGGTTCGGCAGGTTCTATAATGGATAATATTGCAGAAGGATTTGAGCGTGGCGGCAATAAAGAATTTATTCAATTTTTATATATTGCTAAAGCATCTTGTGGCGAATTGAGGTCGCAATTATATAGATCATTGGATAGAAAATATATTAATGAAAAAGAGTTTGAAGATCTAAGTGTTCATGCGAAAAAGATCAGCAGCTTAATTCAAAAACTGATTTCTTATTTAGAACAATCAGAGACAAAAGGAATAAAATTTAAAAACAAGGAAACAAAGTAACCAACTTATTAAACGTCTTAAACTTTTTAAACCTTTTAAACTTTCGCTTAATGCTAAGTAGGACTGCAGATTCAATGTTTTGGCTGAACCGCTACATGGAGCGCAGCGATGGATTATTGCGTGGCATCAAAACGCATTATATCCTTTTACTCGATAAAGGTGTGAATGAAAATTTATCATGGAGACCCATGTTGCAAATTTTCACTTCTTGTCGCGAAGAAGAGTTACTGCTATTGGAACATAATACCGAAGCGGCTTTACAAAAATTAATATCTGACAAACAGAATTCCAATTCTTTAAAAGTATTGATCACGAGAGCAAGAGAAAATGCAAGAGGTATGCAGGATCATATTACCAAAGAAGTTTGGGAACAGGTCAATCAAATGTATCACCTTATCAATCAGCCAGATCTCGATCTGCATTTAAAAAGTTTTGAAGCCATTAAGACAATCGATTCATTAACCAACGAATGCATTCTATATAATGGCGTTGCTGATACTACCATGCCACGTGGGATGGGGTGGAACTTTATGAGTCTTGGCAAATACATTGAGCGATGCTTACTGACCATTGAAATGGCGAATAAATATTACAGTCTGATTGATTATTCAATTGAAGATGAAAAAAATATTTTGCAATGGAGGCCTATGCTATTAGCCTTATCGGGCTATGAACTGCACTTAAAAACCTACCGAAGCACTGAGCATAATTTAAATGCATTACATCAGGTTCTATTTAATGAAAACTTTACAAGAAGTGTTTTATATACTTTAAGAAGAGTGGATAAATATTTCAAGGAAGTGACAAAAAACAATAACAGCGAAGAGAAGGAAGCATTAACCAAATGTTTGGGAAGGTTAGTAAGTAAATTGCAGTATACCGATTTTGAGTCGATCAATCAGCTTACTTTGCAGGAATTCCTCAGTGAAACAAGAAAAGAATTAGTTGAATTCAGCAGGATGCTGGCACAGTGTTTCTTTTCTTATTCTTAATTAATTATTATGCCGATTTTTAAGATACATCACATTACAAAATACGAGTACGACAGGCCGGTTAAAGAAAGTACCAATGAAATAAAAATATTTCCCTTCCAATGTAATGATCAGGAAATACTTCAGCACCAATTAGAGATCACCGATCAACCAGAAATATTTCAATACACAGATTATTGGGGAAATAAGATCGGCCTCTTCAATGTGCTGGCACCGCATAAAACATTGATCATCGAAAGTCAATTGATCATCCGCACCACTTTATCAGAAACACTCAACATCAATTTTATTTCGGGATTTAATGAATTACAAAAGGAAGTAAAAGACAATCTGTTACTATTAGAACTAAGCAGGGCCGATACGATTCAATCACAGAAAAGTATTGACGACATCATTGCCATTTTAAACCCGGCAAACAAAAGCATAGCTGAAATTGCTCAGAATTGCAACGAATTCATTTTTTCTAATTTTAAGTACATCAAAGGGATTACCAATATTGAAACAACCGTTGATGAGATCTTGGAACATCGTTCCGGTGTATGCCAGGATTTTGCTCATGTGATGCTTCAGATCTTACGAACTTTACAAATTCCGTCTCGTTATGTGAGTGGATATATTTGTCCTAATAAAAACGGCATGCGTGGAGAAGGTGCCACACATGCATGGGTAGAAGCTTTTATACCCGGAACCGGTTGGGTTGGACTAGATCCCACCAACAATGTTTGGGTTACCAACACTCACGTAAAACTTGCTGTAGGGAACCATTTCAACGATTGTACACCTGCAAAGGGAACATTTAAAGGACCGGCCAGACAAAAATTATCTGTGTATGTTTCTGTTGGCTATGAAGATGGGCATGTGTTCGAAGAAAAAACAAATGTACAAATGCTCACACTTGACGATAATGATAAAGAATTATTGATCGATGAAAATTATATGGGACAGCAACAACAACAACAACAATAACAACAACAATAAATGAATTATACTCACTGATTCAAAAATCAACTCAGAAAAAAACCTCATCTTGCAGTATCGAAATTTCGTCTATGAAAATTGAATCTGTTTACAAAATACTTTCCTACATCTTATTACCCATTGCAGGGTTCTTTGCTTTCCTGGATCTGTTTGCAATTTTGGCGGCATTAGCTCAACCTGCGATGCTTTTGAGTGTATTTATCATAGCAAGTATGGTAATTTATATTTTTACCAGTTTCCGTTTTCTGATGAACGGGATCATTCAGTCAAAACCCTGCAAACACTCCTTAAAAGATTGGATAAAGGTGAATGCCTATGTTAGTATCTTTTTTGTTGTGATGAGCTATATTCAAACAGCTGTGATCTTAACTGAACCAACTGTTATCAAAACAATGATGGGGCAATTACTGGCACAACAGCAAACCAATCTGCCGGCCGGTACTACCACTGAAACTTTTGCTTTACTGATCAAGGCTGTGCTCTACTTTTTGGCCGCCTATGCAACGATCTTGCTCGTACACATCATTCTTGGTTTTCTTCTGTTGAAAAAATACGATCACGTATTTGATAAAGAGTAAGAACTATAATTTGCGTAATTTTCATACATGAATCCCAATGCACCTTTAGCCGAAAGAATGCGCCCCAATACTTTGGACGAATTGGCTGGGCAGGAACATCTCACCGGCAAAGGGAGTATTTTGCGCAAAGCAATAGAACAAGGAAACATTCCTTCGATGATATTGTGGGGGCCACCCGGTGTTGGCAAAACCACCATTGCCAATATTATTGCAAATACATTATCGGTTCCATATTTTCAATTGAGTGCCATCAGTAGCGGTGTGAAAGATGTTCGTGAAGTAATTGAAGATGCAAAACAAACTTCAAAAGCTATTTTATTCATTGATGAAATTCATCGTTTCAA
>CAIMKO010000352.1 GCA_903841915.1 uncultured Chitinophagaceae bacterium
CTGGAAATTCTCTGTTGCAGATATGAAAGAAAGGACATTTTGGGACGATTATCAAAAAGCATATGCAGAAGCCTTAAGTCATACGAGTACTGACCATGCGCCATGGTTTATCATTCCTGCAGATGACAAATGGTACACGAGAGTCATTGTAGGTGCTGTTATTTATCAGCAATTCCAAAAACTAAATCTGGCTTATCCTAAAGTTTCGAAAGCAACCAAAGAAGGTTTACTAAAAGCAAAAGAAGCTTTACTGAACGAAAAGTAGAAGTCACCCCATTTTAAGAACACCAAATAAATTGTCAATAGACTTGGTATGCAATCCTGCGATGCAAAAAGTTGCTATAAAAAGTTATTGCTACTATTGAAATACCTACATCCCTTCTCATCAAAAACATGATATATATCATATTCAATTAGAATCATAAAAAGCAAATTTGCCCATTCTTTCATTGTCTACCAAAATTGTATAGAAACTTGAGAAAGACGGGCATTTTTATTGTTTTGTTCATTTCCTATATTACTTATACTGCCTGGGTTTATACCGATGGCACAGATACTGCTTCTGTAATGAGCTTACAGGAACAAGCAGGAAAAAATATTTATCAAAAAAATAATTGCACTTCCTGTCACCAGCTATTTGGAATGGGAGGTTATTTAGGCCCCGAACTAACCACCGTTATTTCAGACCAGAACAGAGGCCCCATTTATGCCAGAACTTTTTTGCAATATGGTGGGGCAAGGATGCCTAATTTTCATTTTTCAAAAGAAGAAGTGGATGATGTGATCGCTTTTCTGCGATATGTGGACAATAATGCAAGCACTTACAAAAACAATAAATAGTATGGAGCATAAAAAGATCGGCAGTTTATTTATTGTATTGGGATTGAGTTCTTTATTGATCGGTCTCTTTTTTGGATCTATTGGAGGACTGCAGTACCTATTGCCAGCATTTTTAAAAGAGCAACTCGCATTTCAAAAAACAAGACCGCTACATGTATATCTTGTCATAAATTTTATCTTTTCTACTGCTGCAGGTTGTATCTATTATTTTTTACCGGCAGCAACAGGCAGAAAATTGTATTCGGTTAAATTAGGCATCGGTCAATTTTCATTACAATTATTCATTCTGCTGATCATTGTAAGTTTTTTCTTTGCCGGAAAATTTTCCGGAAGGGAGTATCTGGAGTTCCCGCCATGGATCAGCTTGATCATTCTCAGTTCATGGATAATATTCATGATCAATTTCTTTAAATCTATTCCGCTTTCATTTAACCATGCGCCGGTTTACCTATGGAGCTGGTCGACAGGGCTGATCTTCTACTTCATCACCATGACGGAAGCACATCTTTGGCTTCTGCCCTATTTCAATAATAATATCGTAAGAGATCTTACTGTTCAATGGAAAGCATTGGGTTCGATGGTAGGCGCCTGGAACATGCTGGTATACGGCACTTCTATGTTTGTGATGGAATCCATTTCTGGCGATAAGACCATCAATAAATCAAAAACAGCTTTCTTTTTCTATTTTCTCGGGCTGACAAATTTGATGTTTAACTGGGGACATCATACGTATATCGTGCCCTCCTCTCATATCGTAAAAGATGTTTCATTCATCATTAGTATGACTGAATTATTGATACTGGGAAAGATCATTTATAATTTCAGGAAAAGTTATATCGAAGCAAAACTCAAATACCATCATTTACCATTCCGGTTGCTTTCTTTTGCGGATGGCTGGATATTTTTAAATTTAGTATTAGCCATTATCATCTCAGTCCCTGCCATTAATTTGTATACGCATGGAACGCATATTACAGTAGCACATGCCATGGGTGCAACTATTGGCATTAACACGATGCTTCTATTAGGTTCAGTCTTTTTTATTCTGGATGAGATGAATGAATCGATGATGGAAAGGTTTAAAAAATATTTCGGCTTCGCTATTGTTTTACTGAACATATCACTCACGATATTCTGGGCTTCCCTCATCGGCAGCGGCATCGCCAAGAGCATAGATCTGCAGCAAAAGAATTTCTTTGCTGTTATCATGGATCAGCTGAAACCTTATTTTGCCATATTCATGGGTTCGGGAATATTAGTCATGATTGCGTTGTTCCTTATCCTTATTCCTATTTTTAAAACCTTTATACATTATATTTCAGCAGGTAAAAATTAGTTA
>CAIMKO010000353.1 GCA_903841915.1 uncultured Chitinophagaceae bacterium
ATTGATAGTTATATCATTCATGAAGTAGCATTGTTTATACAAAATAAAGGTTGGTATAAAACATATGAAATGGGTTGGGCGGGCGACTGGAATCCTAAAATGATCAATATCTATAGAAGCTTAGGTGGTATACAAAGCAGGCATATGGTAACCTATCGTTACATCTTTGATGAAAATAAAAATGCTTTCGAAAGACATCCGGTAATGGAATATAAATAGAAGAAACAGGCATCAAGAAACAAGAGACAAGGAACAAGAAACAAGAGACAAGGAACAAGGAACAAGAAACAAGAGACAAGGAACAAGAAACAAGAGACAAGGAACAAGAAACAAGAGACAAGGAACAAGAAACAAGAGACAAGGAACAAGAAATAAGAGACAAGGAACAAGAAATAAGAGTCAAGGAACAAGAGACAAGAGTCAAGGAACAAGTTTCAGGTTACAAGATGCAAGTTGAAAACCATTAACCAGAAACCTGTAACCAGAAACCTGCAACCTGCAACCTGCAACCTGCAACCTGTAACCTGCAACCTGTAACCTGTAACCTGCAACCTGCAACCTGTAACCTGTAACCTGCAACTAATCACGCTTTCATCAAATTCAAACTGTTACCATCCCATTCCGGAAATAACTTTTTGTTGTCATGAATATTGAGATGACCATTGGCAACTGCACTAAACACAGATCTGAAATCTGTTGATACAGGCAGATCCCTTCCATCTTCGAGATCTTCTTTAGCCAAACTTTTAATATTGTGATATACTTTACCACCCTGAACATCATTACCCAAAACAAATAGACAACTTGCTCTGCCGTGATCTGTTCCACCTGTTCCGTTTTGATGTGCGGTCCTTCCAAATTCGGTCATCGTCATCAGGGTTAATTCATCTTCATAGCCACTCATATCTTTCCAGAAAGCAGCAATACTGTCGGCAAAATCTTTCAGATTTCTTGCCAATAAACCATTTGTTGTTCCCTGATTGAAATGCGTATCCCATCCACCGCTTTCTGCAAATGCTACCTCCAACCCCACATCCATTTTAATTAAAATGGCAATTTGCTTTAAAGAATTCCCTAATGGTGAATTCGGATAGACCACATCAGCAGCAGGCTTATAATTTTTTATATTATTTACATTCAGCATCTTCATCGCATCAAAACTCTCTTTGCCTGTTTTGTTTAATATGTCTGATGAGGTTGCATCATATAATTCTTCAAATGATTTCGCTGCAATATTTGCTGCCATTGGATTGCCCTTCATCTGAATAGCAAAGTCCTGCAGATTATTGATGGCCAAAGCTTCATTATCCCCATAAAAACTTCTGGGCAATGCGCTGGTAACACTGACAGCACGAAACGGGGTAGCTTCATGTCCCATTAAACCAACGGCTCTGTTCAGCCAGCCACTGGCAGTGCCTTTATTAAAAGGAGTGCCGCTTTCCATATAATCCTGTGCATCAAAATGGCTGCGTGTATTATTCGGACTTCCCACACCATGAACAATTGCCATTCTTTTTTCAGTGAACAAAGGAGCCAATGCTTCCATCGCAGGATGCAATCCAAAGTGTCCATCTAAATCAAACATCTTACCTTCTTTTTCAGAAGGACTCATGTACAATGTTGGCCGTAATATTTTTAATGATGCATCTGCATACGGACTCACTGCCATCAATCCATCCATAGCACCGCGTTGAAAAATGCAGACCATCACTTTGTTTTTCTTATACGGAGCAAGTATCTTTTTATTGTTTGCTGCGTTTGCGATAAAACTGGGCACGCCGCCAAAACCCGCAGCAAATAAGGCCAAAGCACTGTTACGCATGAAGAGTCTTCTTTCCATAAAATAAGTTTAATTCACTGTTTTTTTTGCCACTTTATCTCTAGATTCAACTAGCTTGTTTCAATTATTTGTACGCTTTGTTCTTTATTCAATCCTCTTGATCCAACCAATCCTCCCAAATCCACGTTCAGATTTATTTTCTTTGAAATTCCGGTGAACCAATGATCACTCCGGCCACTTGTCCTATCATTGTATTATTGCCTGCTAAATAAGCCAAGGTTACAGGCTTTGTATTATTTTTATTTAAAGCAGCTCTTTCACTTTGTCTGATGGCACGATTGGTTTGCCTTTCATTCATCATGCCGTTTGTTTCATCTGCCGTGGGGATTATTTCGGTGACTGTATTTTTCGAAGCCGCATCGTTCAATTTCTTTTCCAGATTATTATCAGTGATCAACGGGATCAATCTTTTAATATTCGCTGCATTGTCCCTTTCTGGTAATAATAAATTACTGTAAATGTTCAAGGCTGATTCGATACTCTCCGGCTCATGATTATTATTAAGTGATGCCAGATTTAATTTTATACCGGGGATCTTTTCTGTTGCAAATGCCAGACCGAAATTCATTCTGTTTAACAAAGCGCCGGTATTGATCCAGTAAGAAGCTTTATCGGGAAATCCTGTCGGTGCTTGATAATAATAGAATTTTTGTCCCATTTTAGTACACCAAAGGAACAATTGAAACGGTTGCTGTACATCGGCCTTCGTAGCTCGTACCGCACTGATCGCTAATTCGAAAGGTGACCTTATCTTTTCACGCAATGCATCAGCATTCCAGAACTCAGGACTATTCACCATCACCGTCATTACTGTTTTGATATTACCGTTTGATTTTAAAAATGCATCAGCCATTTTATTCACCAGCGCATCAGAAGGATGATCACTCACAAAACGCACCGCCAGCTTTTTAGAAATGAATTTTGCTGTAGAAGGGTGATTCGCTAAGAACTCGATCATTTTTACGCCTTCTTCATATCCTCCGTTGGCAGGCAGTTTCTGATTCAGAATTATTTTTTCGCCTTCATCATGTTTATCAGCTCTGAATAAGAAATCACCTTCGATCACAAACCCTTTTTCTTTCATTTTATCAATACCGCCGGCTTTTTCGATCAAATTTTTTCCAACACCATCTTTTAATAATGGCATAATGCCCCATCCCGTTAATGCTCTTGCCAATTGTGTTACATCGTTTTGCGTATAACCGCCATCCACACCCAATGTGTGCAGTTCCATGATCTCACGTGCATAATTTTCATTCAGGCCCTGGTTCTTTTTCGCATCCAGCATTTGCTGTAAGAACGCCATTCTTTTTTGTGCTGTATCACTTGCCATTTCTGCCAGCTTTTCCTCAAATTTCTTTGCGGCAGGATTGTTTTGTTGCTTTTTTGAAAGTGGATTATTGGTGCTTACACTCAGTGCATTGTCGAGATATTCCAGCATCGCACAATGTTTGGCTGTTGCCAACAACATTTTGTCGAAACTTCCCAAAGCATTGCTGCGGATAGCATCTCTTTCATAGGGTAATACAAATTGCAGGCACTGGTTCTTGGTGAGGGACACATTGAAATGGTTGAACCAGAAATCTGTCATCACTTCCTCCAATTGATTATTGCTGTAGGCAGCACGGATGATCTTTTGATTGATGATTTGGCGTTCTAATTCGGCAGGTGCTTTATACCCATATTGCTGCATCACCTGTTTCAGTTGTTCTTTGTATTCCTGTTTTCCTGCTGCAGAAGTATCTGTGTTTTTAAGGATGATATTATTCTTCTTGGCCAATGCCAGGATCTGACCGTTATTGGGATAGGTATTTACAATTTCTTCATTCGTCAAATTCAGTGCATCATAGCTGGTTAAACGTTTCAGCATATCACTGTCATCAATGCTTTCATTTAATTGCTCTGCGAACCATTTCTCCAATCCCTTATGCATTACTTCGTCGATCTGCCCGGGCGTTGGACCAAATGTAAATCGGTTTAATAAATGTGCAGCAGCCTGCCGTTCGGTTAAGCCCGCTCTCTTATAGGGAAACCGTAATCTATATTTTTCAACCGTCGTTTTCTGAATAAAGCCGGAAAAGACAAAAAGAACAATACCTACCGTAAAGCACTTACGCATTCTCTTGAAATTCATTCGTAAAAGGTTTGAATTAAGATGGATTGTATTTGCAATAGTTTAAATCACAAATAAATTTAACTAAACCCATTGTCTGTACAAAACGAATGCAATATTTATCTGAATGTATTATTTCAAATAATAAGCAGCGCTTGCCTTTATGCCTTCTTCATAAGAAGTGGGAGTGAAATGAAAATGATCATCAAATTTCGATGAATCGAATATATAGGGCAATTCATTCTGATACAGCATTTCATGGATCTCAGTCATCACAGGAATAAATAAGCCCAGTACTTTGATCATCCATGGCGCAAATACCGTGTATTTCGGCAGGCGATTGAATTCTTTCGAAGCTAATGCAATGAATTCTTTACCGGTCAATGGATTGGGTCTTGTTGGCAAATGCCATGTTTGATTGAATGCACTGTCATCTTTAGCTAATAGATACAATGCTTTTGCTGCATCAGGCACATAGGTAAAAGAATGCGGTTTATTGGCATCCACCAAACATTGCGCATTTTTCTTCTTAGCCAGATTCGCAAACACCATGATATTGGCCATTCCGGTTTTATCAGAACCAGGTCCGTAAAAATCAGCACTCCTTGCGATTAATGCCTGTATTTTTCCTTCTTTTATGGCAGTCAGTAATTCTGTTGCAATGGCAGCTCGTATTTCTCCTTTTCTGCTGCAGGGATTGAATGCGGTATTTTCCGTCATTATCCCATGCACTTTTCCGTACATATACACATTGTCGAAGAAGATCAGTTTTGCTTTTGATTCAGCACAGGCATCAATCACATTCGTGATGATCTTTGGCCACTGCGATTTCCATGATTTAAAATTATAGTCCAATCCCACCAACAGATACACAACTGAAGATCCGGCTACTGCTTTTCTGGTTTGCTCTGCATCGTTCAGGTCTGCGGTCATACTTTCAGTTCCGGGAATATTTTTCATGCTTCGGGAAACCAATCGTACCTGCTCATTATTTTCCAGTAAAACGGGAACCAAATAATTACTGATGGATCCGCCGGCACCGAGAATGGTATGTAAACTCATGATCTTGCTTTTTATTTTTTGATATTGCAAAATTACCAGCCGCAGCCCTTTTCAGCAACTATAGTTAGGCTATTTGAAAGATATTAGCGGTCAATGACGGAAAAGCGCAGGTGAATGAACTGTTGTATGAATATTTGTTAATATAACAAGAATAAAAAGTGCCAAACTTATCGTTCGCTGAAACTTTCCGATTGCTTACATTTGAATTTCTTCGGGAACATTATGGATAAATTCATCGTATCGGCAAGAAAGTACAGACCTCAGAATTTTAATACTGTGGTGGGGCAGTCGCATATCACTACCACATTAAAGAATGCCATCAAGAATAATCAGTTGGCGCATGCCTTCTTGTTTTGCGGTCCGCGTGGGGTAGGTAAAACTACCTGTGCCAGGATCCTGGCCAAGACCATCAACTGTACCAATCCTACTGCTGATGGTGAAGCCTGTAATACCTGCAACAGTTGCGTTTCTTTCGATGCAGGCACTTCGCTCAATATTCATGAACTCGATGCAGCCAGTAATAATTCGGTGGATGATATCCGTTCACTGGTAGAACAGGTTCGTTTTGCACCGCAGGCAGGTAAATACAAAGTATACATTGTAGATGAGGTACACATGCTGAGTGCCAGTGCCTTCAATGCATTCCTGAAAACATTGGAAGAGCCGCCATCCTATGCCATATTTATTTTGGCCACAACGGAGAAGCATAAGATCCTTCCAACCATTCTATCACGTTGCCAGATCTTCGATTTTAAAAGGATCACTACTAATGATACTGTTGAACATTTGCAGGAAATAGTGGATAAGGAAGAACTGAAAGCTGATAAAGCATCCCTGCAGGTGATAGCCCAAAAGAGTGAAGGCTGTATGCGCGATGCATTGAGTATACTGGATAAGATTGTAAGTTTTACCAATGGCGAAGTAACCTATCAAAATACCATTGATAACCTCAATATACTGGATGAGGATTATTATTTTAAACTCATCGATTCTTTATTGCAGCAGGACCTTGCATCTGCCATGCTATTATATGATGAGATCAACCGCAAAGGTTTTGAAGGTGATATGGTGCTGAATGGTTTTGCAGAATTCATCAGAAATATTCTTGTATGTAAGGATGAGAAAGCTGCTTCCTTATTGGATGTGGTGGAAGGCATGCAGGAAAAATATATGGCTGCCAGCAAAAAAGC
>CAIMKO010000354.1 GCA_903841915.1 uncultured Chitinophagaceae bacterium
AGAACCTTCTATTGTCAATTGCTTCTATTAATGTTGGAGATGAGATCACGATTCCCGGTGGCGATAATATTTCGAAATCAATTGCTAAACTCTGGGCACAAAATTATTTCAGTAACGTACAGGTCTACTTCACAAAAGTGGAAGGAAAGAATATAAGTTTAGAAATCGATGTGACTGAAAGACCAAGACTGGGTAAATTTTATTTTAAAGGTATCCGGAAGGGTGAAAGCGATGACCTTTTGGGTAAAGCGGGATTGGTTGCAGGTCGTGTCGTTACCGAAAACATGAAACGTTCAGCCGTTGAAGCGATCAATAAATACTATGCAGAGAAAGGATTTCAGAACATAACAGTAAAGATCGATGAAAGGAAGGATAGCTCGATCAATAATTCAGTTACCGTTTTCTTCAATATCGATAAAGGAACAAAAGTTCGTATCAATAATATAAACCTTGTAGGAAACACAGTTTCAGAATCGAAAATAAAAAAGCAATTAAAAGGAACGAAAGAACAAACAAGACTTACACTTTTCCCTCCTGAAGATTTTGGAGGATTTGTTGCACCGCACAGGTATACGTTTGATGACTATGTAAAAGAACACGGGTTCCTTACCTACACACAAACCAAAATGTTGTTGAGGCCCTATGTTCGAATGAACTTATTTTCTTCGGCTAAATACAATGAAAAAAAATATACGGAAGACAAAGAAAAAATATTAGAATATTATAATTCTTTAGGGTATCGTGATGCCGTTATTGAGAAAGACACAGTATATCATAATCCGCAGGGGGCATTGAATATTGATCTTAAAATGAATGAAGGACATCGATATCGGTTTGGAAATATATCCTGGAGAGGTAATACGAAATATCCGGATTCTTTGCTGAGCACGATCCTCGGGATCAGAAAAGGAGATATTTATAATCTGGAATTGCTGAATAAGAGATTGGGTAAAGGCGGCGGACCTCCTGAAGGCGGAGATGTGAATGGTCTATATATGGATGACGGGTATTTGTTTTTCAGAACTGATCCAGTAGAAACTGCCGTATATAATGATACCATTGATTATGAAATAAGGATCGTTGAAGGTCCCCAGGCCACCATTAAAAATATTCGTATTGCGGGCAATGAGAAAACAAAAGAGTATGTGATCAGAAGAGAGATCAGGACCATACCTGGAGAAAAATTCAGCAGACAGGATCTAATGCGTTCCATACGTGAGATCGGACAATTGAATTTTTTCAATCAGGAAAAAATTGTACCTACACCTGTTCCCAATCCTGAAGACGGAACCGTGGATATCAATTATTCGCTGGAGGAAAAATCAAGTGACCAGCTGGAGTTAAGTGCGGGTTGGGGCGGAACGATCGGTTTAACCGGAACAGTAGGTATTACTTTCAATAACTTTTCTTTAAGGAATATCTTCAAAAAAGACGCATGGGATCCTTTACCTATGGGCGACGGACAAAAACTAAGCTTCCGTATTCAGAGTAATGGTAAAGCTTTCAGATCATATAATTTCTCTTTTACAGAACCATGGTTAGGCGGCAAGAAAAGGAACTCACTTTCCTTTTCAATCTATGATACAAAGTATTCCAATGCATATGATCCTGCAACGGGTAGATATACCAGTTCAGCAGCGAACAATTCTTATTTGAGAACAACCGGGACAACTGTCAGTTTGGGTAAACAGTTAAATTGGCCGGATAACTATTTTTCTGCATCTGTTGGATTAAGTTACGTGCGATATCAATTGGTGAATTATTATATTAGCCCTATTGGTTTGCCCGGGTTTAATAACGGATATTCTAATAACTTAAGTGTGAAATTAGCTATTCAGCGTTCTTCTATCAATGGAACAACTTTCCCGGTAGGCGGCTCTAACTTTTTGCTAAGCTTGCAAATAACACCACCCTATTCTTTGATTGATCCGAATGTTGTGAATAGTTCTAATCCATACACATGGATCGAATATCACAAATGGAGGTTTAACAGCGAATGGTATCTGCCATTAACGAATTTCCATGGAGCAGAACATAATAAGGCGTTGATCTTGAAAGTGGCAGCTAAGTTTGGATTTTTGGGAAGATTCAATCCTAAACTGCAGATATCTCCATTTGAACGTTATCAACTGGGAGATGCCGGTCTAAGCAATCAATATGCTTTGTTGGGATATGATATCATATCTCAAAGAGGGTATCCTGTATACCAAACATCAGATGTGAAAATAAATCCTGACCAATCCGGAGCAAGTACTTATTTCACGATGTTCAATAAATATGTGTTGGAATTGCGGTATCCGCTGAGTTTGAATCCAAGCAGTACTATTTATGCACTGGGCTTTTTTGAAGCAGCCAACGGATGGTATGACATTAAAGAATATAACCCGTTTTTGCTGAGAAGATCAGTGGGCGTGGGTATGCGTTTCTTCCTGCCGATGTTTGGTTTATTGGGATTTGACTATGGCATAGGATTGGATAGAATAACGCCGGGCTCGCCTTTAAAGAATGCATCTAAGTTTACATTCATGTTAGGCTTTGAACCCGAATAATAGTTTATTCATCATTAAAATTTCTGTATGAAAAAAATTATCCTCTCCGCATGCATCCTATTGCTTGTTATCGGTGGATCTTTTGCCCAACGATATGCAGTCATCGACACTAAATACATATTGGATAAAGTTCCAGAATACAAAGACGCAGATAAAAAATTGAAAGATATTTCTGCTCAATGGCAAAAAGAGATCGATGATAAACAGGCAGAATTAGACAGGATGTATAAGAATTACGATGCCGAGCAATTCATGTTGAGTGAAGAATTAAAAAAGAAAAGGGAAACCGAGCTATTTAATAAAGAAAAAGAGGTGAGAGAGCTCCAAAAAAGAAGATTCGGGTATGAGGGGGATCTCTTTAAAGAAAGACAAAGACTGGTAAAGCCGGTACAGGATAAAGTATATAATGCCATCCAAAAAATAGCAGTAGCCCGATCTTACGATTTTGTACTCGATAAAAGTGAAGGAATTACCGTTATATTTGCCGACCCGAAATTGGACAAGAGCGATGATGTGCTCAGAGAACTAGGGATCAAGAACTAAACAAAACCATCAACAAAATATAAAACAACAACAATGAAAAAAATTTTAGTAGTGTGTGTGGCTTTTGCGGTAAGCCTTGTTTTTTCAAGCAGCACTAATGCGCAAGCGCAGCCAATAAAAATCGGTGTATTTGACGAAGAAAGTGTGCTGGGTTTATTCCCCGACATTCAGAAAGTGCAAGCTGCATTGGATCAATATGCTCAGGATTCTCTGAAAACTGAATATGATTATGAATTAAGCGAATTCAAACGCAAGGATAGTGTGTATAAGAAAGATTCTGCTACCATGCCAGGCGGTGTTAGAGCCATCATGCAAAAAGAAATTGCTGCACATTATAACAAGATCGTAAACTGGCAGCAATATCAGCAACAAGCGTTGCAGGCAAAGCAAAGTCAATTGTTGCAACCTTATCTGGAAAAAGTATATGCAGCATTTCAGGAAGTTGTTACAGAACAAAAGTATACCTGGGTGTTGAAGAAAGACGCATGCGTAATCCCCGGCGGATTGGGAGATAATATTTCTATTAAAGTTGCCCAGAAATTAAAGCTTGCTTTACCTAAGGAAGTTACTGATGCTTTAAAAGCACAGGGATTACCTGTCGGCACAACTGACACTAAACCTGCAGCTCCGGCTACAAAAGCTCCTGTTAAACACTAATTGATAAATTATTTCTGATAAAAGAACCATCCTGCATTTCGCAGGATGGTTCTTATTTTTGTGGCATGCAAGTAAAAGGCCCGATTGGTATTTTTGACAGCGGTTATGGCGGATTAACTGTGTTGAAAGAGATAGTTGATAAACTGCCTCAATACGATTATATCTATCTGGGCGACAATGCCCGTGCACCTTACGGTTCCCGAAGTTTTGAAACAGTATATCAGTATACACTAGAATGCGTCCAATGGTTTTTTAAGCAGGGTTGCTCACTAGTGATATTGGCATGTAACACCGCTTCTGCAAAGGCATTGAGAACTATTCAGCAAAATGACCTCCCTAAAATTGACTCGACAAAAAGAGTATTGGGAGTGATCAGACCCACCACCGAGATCATCGGCAATTTTTCAGAAACAAAGCATGTAGGTATTCTCGGAACAACAGGAACGGTGCTGTCGGATTCTTATCCCATGGAGATCGCTAAGTTTTTTCCGGATGTAAAAGTCTATCAGGAAGCTTGTCCTATATGGGTCCCATTGATCGAGACCAATGAACATCTATCCAAAGGTGCCGATCATTTTGTAAAAAAGCATCTCGACCATTTAATGCATCAGTCAGAAAAAATTGACGTGCTTTTGCTTGCCTGTACGCATTATCCATTGTTGATCAATAAAATAAAAGAATACACACCTGTAGGGACAACCATTGTTTCCCAAGGCGAAATTGTTGCGAATGGATTGGCAGATTATCTGAAACGTCATCCGGAAATGGAAGAAAGATGCAGCAAACAAAATGGCATTCAGTTTTATACAACCGATTCAACCACTGATTTCGATAAACATACTGAAGTCTTCTTTGGACAGAAAATCGCCTCAAAACACCTTGATTTATCAGCCCAATAGCAATAAAACAGCACAAGACTGCGATACTTGGCTAAGCTCAGTAAAGGCTGCCACACGGTGCTGCTACGAACGGAAAACGGTGAAACCACATTGCAACCACAGCCAAATTGTTATTTTACGGCCTGAAATACAAAAATTCTGGCTTAAATCCATACAAAATTAAGTTCAAGTCCTTACCTTCGCCGTCCTTTCACAAAACTGTGGCATGGTGGCCGCCGTTGAAGTTGAAATCATATTATCGGGTTAGTAAAATAAAATTATCATGAAACGTACATTTCAACCGCATACACGCCGTCGTAAATCTGTTCACGGATTCCGTAAGCGCATGCAAACTGCCAATGGCCGCAAAGTATTAGCCAGCCGCAGAGCGAAGGGCCGTAAGAAATTAACTATTTCTGACGAGAAAGGACTGAAATAATAATCGGGCACCTGGCCGCAAAAAATATTTAGCCTCATCTTTTGGTGGGGCTTTTTTATTTGGGATTACACGAATTTGGTTTCAATATTTCATAATTGTTCTATTAATTTTAGATGAGTTAATATTTCATTTTCTTTTTTATTCGTGTAATTCGCAAAAATTCGTGTTATAAAATAATGGCGAAACTGTTCTCATATCAGTCGAAGGAAAAATTAAAGAGCCGCAAATTGATGGACCAACTATTTACGGTTGGCAAATCCGTTTCTGTATTTCCGCTGAAGGCATTTTATAATGAAGTGGATATCGATCTTGACTTTCCTGTAAAACTGGGTGTTGGGGTAAGCAGCAGGAATTTTAAAAAAGCAGTTGACCGAAACAGAATTAAGAGATTATTACGTGAAACATATAGGTTGAACAAACAACCATTGCTCGAATTTGCAAGCTCCAAGAATAAAAAAATAATTGTCTTTATTTTGTTTGTAGAAAAGACTTTGCCACAATTGGAAGTGTTGCAAAATAAATTGCCTTTGCTGATCGATAAACTGATAAATCAGTTGAATGAAATTACTGCTGCAAATACTTAGTTATCCTTTCATATTGCTGATAAAATTTTATCAGTATGTGATCTCTCCTGCGATCGGTCCCAAATGCCGATATACACCTACCTGCTCACAATATGCTATTGAAGCCTTAAAGAAATATGGATTGTTCAAAGGCGGATGGTTGGCAGCAAAACGAATAGCATCCTGCCATCCATGGGGTGGACACGGACACGATCCTGTTCCTTAATCTTTAGAAACGGTCATGGCTTTTAATTTCTCAATGGTTTCTCTTATCTCTTTGATGCTCCAGAAGCGATAAACTTCGGGATCTTTATCACCTACTTTTTCGATGCTGGTCATGCGGTGATAAGGCGTTACCATAAATGCATCTAAGTTATTGGTGATCTTTGCAGCCTGGTAAGGGAGTATAAAATAATTTCTGTTGGCAGGCGATACATTATTATTGGTGACCAGTAATTGTAATGAATCGATATCTCTTTTTAAAGCTTCCTGTGAAATTGTTGTATAAGATCCTGTCGGTACACCATATTTTTGAAAACTTCCGATGAGGGTATCGTTTTTTGCATTCAATAAATAATATCCGTCACCATCTCCCTCGATATTAACGGTAACATTACCATCATCTTTCTTTAGAATTATATGAAATGTTTTTGGATAATTAGCAAAGTCTTTCGGCATTTCAGAAGTGCCACCGCCATCTTTAATGGTAATTGTATCAGCAGTCATAGTTATTGATCCTTTGGCAATAACCAAAACTCTTTTAGTGCTAGAAGAACAAGCGCTTAATACGCAAAAGAGGAATAAGGAGATAACAGTCAGTTTCATAAGGTTATTTTAGCAATAAAAAATCCTCTGTAAAAGAGGATTTAAAAGTAGATTATTTTTTGTTTGATTATATCGCAGCAGCAAAACGTTCTGCAACTTTATTCCAGCTCACTACATTCCAGAATGCACCCAGATAATCAGCACGGCGATTTTGATACTTTAAATAATAAGCATGTTCCCAAACAT
>CAIMKO010000355.1 GCA_903841915.1 uncultured Chitinophagaceae bacterium
CCCAATAGCGGAAATATTACCTATGCTGATATGGCTGCCAAAGTTGATTTTGCAACCCGTACCAATCCTTATGCAGTAACTTTTGCTGATCTGGATGGGGATGGTAAACCGGATATGGTAGTTGTAAATTATTCAACAAACAGTATTTCGGTATTTAAAAATACGAGCATTAAAGGCAGTATCACCGCCAATTCTTTTGCAGCAGCAATAGACTTTAATACAGATGCAAACCCTACTACAATAGCCATTGCTGATCTGGATGCTGATGGTAAACCGGATCTGGTCGTTACTAATTCAGGAAGTGCTACTGTTACTGTATTTCATAATAATTGCATTGGTGCTAATATCACCGCCAATTCTTTTGCAGCAGCTGTTCAATTTGCTACCGGAACAAATCCTTCTTCCGTAGCGGTTGCTGATCTGGATGGTGATGGTAAACCGGAAATGGTCGTTGCGAATTACAACGACAATACTGTTTCGGTGTTTCATAATACAAGTAGTATTGGCAGTATTAATACAGGTTCTTTTAACAGCAAAATAGATTTTGCTACCGGCTTATTACCAACCTCAGTCGCTATTGCTGATATGGATGGTGATGGGAAACTTGATCTGGTAATTACCAATGGAAGAAGCTATACATTTTCGGTATTGCACAATACGAGTACGAGTGGCAGCATCAATTCAAGTTCTTTTGCTGCTAAAGTTGATTTTGCTACTGCTGCATTACCTTATTCGGTTGCATTGGGAGATCTGGATGGCGATGGCAAATTGGATATTGCTATTGCGAATGAAAGTAACAATACTGTTTCAGTATTCAGGAATACTAGCAATATCGGAAACATTACAGCAAGTTCTTTTGCCGGAAAGGTTGATTTTACAACAGGCGACTTGCCCTTTTCTGTAGCTATCGCTGATATAGATGGAGATGGTAAACCGGACATGGTGGTTGCGAATTCAGATAGTGCCAATGTTTCGGTGTTTCGCAATAAATGCATCCCCGGTACTATCAGTTCAAATTCTTTTGCAGCTAAAGTTGGTTTTAAAGCAGGCAATGCGCCTTATTCAGCAGCTGTTGCTGATATTGATGGTGATGGTAAACCCGATATAGCAGTTGCAAATTATAATAGCAATACCATTTCGGTATTGCATAATATACCTACGTTTCCACCTTCCGGTTTAATTTATTTAACCCCTGATATTTTTACAAAGGGCAGCCTTATTGTGCCGCTTTATCCAAGCATCAGTGGCGGTACCGTCACTAACTTTAGTATCAGTCCGGCATTACCCGCTGGGCTAAGTATAGATCCAACAACAGGTGTGATCAGTGGAACAGCCACTGTATTAAGTGCTGCAACCAATTATACAGTTACCGCAAAAAATGCTGTGGGTAGTACTACTGCGAGCATTAATATTACAGTGATCGATCTTGCCCCGATCATAAGTTACAGCACACCCGATATTTTTATTAACGGTAAACCGATCAATCCATTGGTTCCAGTAAGTTCCGGAGGAACTGTTATCAATTATAGTATCAGTCCTCCGTTACCCAACGGATTAAGTATAGATGCAACAGCAGGGACCATCAGCGGAACACCCACTGTTTTAAGTAGCGCAACCAATTATACTGTTACAGCAAGCAATAGTGGCGGTATCGGGACTGCAGAATTGAATATTACAGTCATTAAAATGACTGATCCAACGATCACCAGTAATGGCTCTTCCCCCATCTGTGATGGCAGCAGTATTCTACTCAGTTCCAGTGAAGCAACAGGCAATCAATGGTATAATAATGCCTTAGCAATCGTTGGCGCAACCGCACAAACGTATTCAGTAAAAGTTAGCGGAACGTATACGGTGATCGTTTCAAATTCATATGGATATAGTACGAATCCAAGCAATGCAATTACCGTTATCGTTAATCCGAAGCCGGTAGTTCATTTCTCATTACCCTTTGTTTGTTTGCCGGATGCAAAAGCACAGTTCTATGATAATTCAACGATTGCAGATAATTCTCAATTAAGTTATTATTGGAATTTTGGTGATGGCAATGATCCTACTCCTTCCACTCTGCCAAGCCCTGTTCATATTTATTCAAGTGCCGGTCCCTTCAATGTTCAGTTGAAAATATTATCCACCAACAATTGTTCGGACAGCTTAACTAAAACATTAAGCACTATTTACCCGCAACCGCATGCAAATTTTTCATTTCCTAAAGACAGTATTTGTGTTAATGATGCAGTTCAGTTCAGCAACCAAAGCAATGCGAACAATGTAAGCAAATGGTATTGGGATCTGGGAAATGGAAATACAGCATCATTGCAGGATCCATCTAAAACATTTACCGATTCCGGCACATTCAATATCAGTTTGTACTTCTATGATCAGCAAGGTTGTGTAAGTGATAAAAAGGTAAAACCAATTGTGGTAAGTCCTTATCCTGTTTTAAAACTGAACCCTAATTATTATATGGTAAAGGGACAAAGTTTGAGGCTTGATTCGTATTATTATTACGGAAGCAATTTACAATTCTTATGGTCGCCCAACACATATCTAAGCAGTGCTACTGATCCTTATCCGGTTACGCAATCACCTGCTGATATCACGTATACTTTATTGCTAACGGGTTCTTCAGGTTGTTCACTGTCACAAAGCACCCTTGTTAAAGTAGTAAAATTAGAAGTGCCCAATGCATTCTCACCAAATGCTGATGGAATCAACGATGAATGGGAAATAACATTCCTAAGAAATTATCCGAATTGTTCTGTTGAAGTGTATAACAGATACGGGCAAATACTTTTCAAGTCGATCGGGTACAATAAAAATTGGGATGGTACTTATCACAATCAATCATTGCCAACAGGTACTTATTATTATATTATTAAAACAAGCCCCATCGCAAATCCTTTATCTGGTTCTGTAACAATTCTGCGATGAGTATTAATTGTAGATCATAAAAATAAAGTAGATTAATGTAGCTATTTTTACAAGCGTGTTTCCTTTATTCATCAGTTAGCTTTTTTAGAGAACTGATATGGACTAAATAAAACAATTGATAGATACTGATCAAATACAATTCACAATTAAAAAGAAATAGATGAAAAAAGAAGGGTCAAAATTATTTTCAGTTAAAGGGAAAGTAATAGTAATAACAGGAGGTACAGGTATTTTAGGTCAAGGCATTTCCAAATACCTGGCGAGTGAAGCTGCCACGGTAGTTATTCTGGGTAGGAATTCAGAATCAGGCGAATCACTGGTAAATCAAATTAAAGCAAATGGCGATGAAGCTTGTTTTTTAGTAACGGATGTTTTATCAAAAGAAAAGTTAGAAGAAAACAGAGATGCCATCATGAAAACTTATGGTAGAATTGATGTATTGTTGAATGCAGCAGGCGGTAATATACCGGGCGCCACCATTGCACCTGATAAAACATTTTTTGATCTGGAGATCGATGCATTTAAAAAAGTGGTAGACCTGAATTTATTTGGAACTATCATTCCAACAATGGTATTTGCA
>CAIMKO010000356.1 GCA_903841915.1 uncultured Chitinophagaceae bacterium
CGGGGGGCAATGTCATTAAGTTAAGAGACGCGATGTCATGTTTGAGGTTCTCGAAACATGATTTATTAAAGAACTTTACATTGAACACTCTTCGAGAGCCCTGCCTTTGCCGGCAGGCAGGCTCAGAGTGACATGCTTAACTTAATGACATTGCCCGGAGGGGCGTCATTTTGGTAATAACGACAACACGAATAAGGCAACCAGCTCCGGAGGAGCGGCATTATATAAAAAAGATTGAGACGATACATTAATACTGTCGCCCCTCCGGGGCTTAGATACTCCTTTGTTTATTCGTGTTACCATACTGTCAGCCCTCCGGGCTTTTTTTTATAACCATAGATTATTTTAAACAAATATTGTATAGCCCCGGCGGGGCGATATTTTGGTAATAACGACAACACGAATATGGTAAATAGCTCCGGAGGAGTGGCATTATATAAAAAAGATTGAGACTATACATTAATACTGCCACCCTCCGGTTTATCTATTCACAGGTTTCTTCTTCGTGTTTCCTTCGGGTCAAGTCCACTAATTAATGGACTTGTCCCGAACAGGGTTTGAAGCGGGTAGCAAAGTATCAGCCACCTAACAGGTGCCTGATACTTTGAAAAAGCGAAATTTCTTTCGTCAGTATAACTATAAAAAAAAACCGCCCCGAAGAATCGGGGCGGCGTTTTCTAATGTATACCTATGAAATATACGTCTCTTTTAACTGCAACCCATGCTGTTGCCGCAGTTCAAACATTTGTAACAGGTACCGCTGCGGATGGTGATATGTCCGCAGGTATTACAAGCCGGTGCGTCGCTCTGCATATTCTTAGCAGCAGCGTTTACCATATCCATTCCTGCATTGGCAGCTGTTGCTGCACGCTGTAATTTTTGCGGCTGTATACTTGCTGTTGTATTGGCTGATGGGGCAGTGATGATAATGCTGCTTAATTCGGGCTTGCCTAATAAAGTAACATCTCCATCATCTCCTGTATTCCCGATTTCCGGTTTGTTCAACACGTGTACCAGATCTGTTCTTCCCAGATAATCAAATGCCAAAGCACGGAATACAAAATCAACCAATGAAGTGGTGGTTTTGATATTCGGATGATCTACCATTCCCGATGGTTCGAATCTGGTGAATACAAATTTGTCTACGAATTCTTCTAAAGGAACACCATATTGCAAGCCAACAGAAATAGAGATGGCAAAACAGTTCATCAAGCTTCTTAAGGTAGAACCTTCTTTCGCCAGATCGATGAATATTTCTCCTAATGTTCCATCACTGTATTCGCCGGTACGTAAGAAAATAACCTGTCCGCCCACTCTTGCTTTTTGTGTAAAGCCTCTGCGCTTGGCCGGTAATGTCTTGCGTTCAACGATCTTTGATAATGCACGTTTCAATCCTGTATCGGTTGAAGCAGACATGCGTCTTTGTACTTCTTCCAGCAATTCATCAACGGTTAATTGTGCGAGATCAACGATGTTGGAAGAGTCGGCAGTTGTTAGTGCGGAGTCGGTAGCCATTTCGGACTTACTGTCTTCCTGACTTTCGGTCTTCTTTTTCTTATCAGATTTATTGCTGAGCGGTTGTGATAATTTAGAACCGTCACGATACAAGGCACAGGCTTTTAATCCTAACTGCCAGCTTAATAAATAGGAATTTTCTATCTCTGCGATCGTTGCTTCATGCGGAAGATTGATCGTTTTAGAAATGGCACCGCTTAAGAATGGCTGACAAGCACCCATCATTTTAATATGGCCATGTGCATGAATAAAACGTTCGCCTTTCTTACCGCATTTATTGGCGCAATCAAAAACAGGTAAATGTTCTTCTTTTAAAAGCGGGGCACCTTCAATGGTCATGGTACCACAGATATAATCATTGGCTGCATCGATCTCATCTTCTGTAAATCCTAATGATTCGAGCATGTTGAAACTCCAGTCGCCATATTGCTCTTCGGTAAAGCCAAGTCTTTGCAAACAAGCATCACCCAAAGAATAACGGTTGAAGATGAAACCAATTTCAAATGCGGCTTTGGCTGCATCATTTAATTTCTGAATTTCTTCTGCTGTGAATCCTTTTTCAGATAATGTTTTATTATTGATGAAAGGGGCACCATCAAAACTAGCAGAACCTACTGCATATTTTTCAATGGCATTGATTTCAGATGTGCTATATCCTAAATTCTTCAATGCATTTGGAACAGCTTGGTTAATGATCTTGAAATAACCACCACCACTTAATTTTTTAAACTTCACCAATGCAAAGTCAGGCTCTACACCGGTTGTATCGCAATCCATTACCAACCCTATCGTTCCGGTAGGAGCGATCACAGTTGTTTGTGCATTACGGTAACCATATTTTTCACCCAATTGAACTGCATCATCCCATGCTTTGGTAGCAGCTTTCAATAAATAATCAGGACAATATTGAGCTTTGATACCCTGTGGTTTTATCTGTATTCCAACATAAGCATCTTCTGCATCATAAGCAGCCGCACGATGATTGCGCATTACACGCAGCATATCTTCTTTGTTTTCTTCATACTTGGCAAAGCTGCCTAAGAAGGAAGACATTTCTGCCGATGTTTTATAAGCGATACCTGTCATGATCGCAGTTACAGAACCTGCAATACCACGTGCC
>CAIMKO010000357.1 GCA_903841915.1 uncultured Chitinophagaceae bacterium
AGCGAAACATAATTGAAATAAAAAATCCCGCAGAAGCGGGACTTTGTATATGGATGGGTTAGTAAGTACTGGGAAATAAATTTCCCTACACAATATTATAAATAGTTTTACCCAATACAAAAAAAATTTTAAACAATTTTATTCACATTTTATTTAAAGATGTGGATTGCATCATTCCGTTTCAAGCATTGATACGAAAAGTGAATTGCGTTTTCATCAGTTGCAGCACTATTTTTTTTTGACGCAAACAGAAAATACTATCATTTCAAATGATGTAAGATTTGATCTTATCAATTGAAATGATGAAACAGCAATAATGGAATCTTCTTTTGTTCATCCTGCTTATTACCTTTGCTGCACTAAATTTTTGGTATGAAATTTCCTTCTCCCGTTTCTTTACAATGGATCGCAACATTGATCAATGCAGAATTGTTGGGCAACAGCAATGCGGAAGCAACCGGTATCAATGAAATACATAAAGTACAAAAAGGAGATCTCGTTTTTGTTGATCATCCTAAATATTATGCAACCTGTTTGAACAGTGATGCCAGTTTTATCATCATCAATAATAAAGACGTAGTTGTGCCGGATGGCAAAGCATTGCTTTATACTGCAGACCCTTTCGAGGCATATTTGAAGATCGTTAATCATTTCCGCCCTTTTGATCCTTCAAAACAAATGATCAGTGATTCTGCAGTTATTGCTGAATCAACTGTTATCATGCCCAATACATTTATCGGTAATCATGTGCGCATTGGAAATAATTGTGTCATTCATCCGAATGTTGTCATTCATGATCATTCAGTGATCGGGAATCATGTGATCATACAGGCAGGCACCATCATTGGCAGCGATGCATTTTATTACAATGGTAAGAAAGACAGAGAAGTGATGTATAAACGCATGCAGAGCTGCGGCAATGTTGTGATCGAAGATAATGTTGAGATAGGAGCCAATTGTACGATCGATCGAGGCGTTACCGCTGAAACGAGAATCGGCAAAGGAACGATCATTGATAATTTAGTTCAGTTGGGACATGATGTGGTGATCGGAAAGAACTGTTTGCTGGCAGCACAAGTTGGTATTGCCGGTGCAACGACTTTGGAAGACGGTGTTACTATTTGGGGACAGGTAGGCATCACCAAAACAATTACGCTTGGGGCCGGTGCAGTCGTGATGGCGCAAAGCGGTGTCACCAACAGCATCAAAGGAAATAAAGTCTATATGGGAACTCCGGCAACTGAAGCAGGTGATAAACGAAGAGAGTATGTTTGGGTTAAGCGAATTCCCGAACTGTGGAAAAAAGTAATGGAATCATAAATGATGTTTCAGTTTTAATTCACCGCAAATTCTTTTGATCGCATCTTTTAAGGGCGTGTATTCAAAATTGGGTGCGTAGGATAAAAATTTCTTGTTTTCAAAATAGACTTTTGCCTGTGCTGTTTTTGCTGTTTCTTTTGTAAGCATCGGATCTTTACCATTAAACATTGCCTTCAACGCTTCTAATCGCCAAACGATGGCGGCTAATAAAGCAGTTACTTTCCGATGAGGTGGTTTCTTACCAAAATTATTTGCGATCTCAGTAAAGACTTCTTTGTAAGACAGATTTTCAGCACTAATGATGAAACGTTCATTTTGTGCCGAACCATTCATTAATAGTGTCATCGCTCTAACCACATCTTTCACATCAACAAAACCACTGACACCTTCTGTGTACCAGGGAAATTCATCATGCGCAGATTTAAAGATCTCTGAAGAACCTTTCCCCCAGTCGCCCGCTCCTAAAATAATAACGGGGTTTATAACAACTGCATTTAAACCTTCGCCTGTAGCTCTCCATATTTCTTTTTCTGCCAGATATTTGCTTTTGCCATATTCACTGTTACTGCTTTCTTCAGTCCAGTTCATCTTTTCATTGATCTTTTCATGCTCTCTTATTCTTCCTAATGCAGCAACGGAACTTACAAATAATAATTTTTGGATATTGTTATTGATACATGCATTTACCACATTGGCTGTTCCTTCTACATTGGTTTGATGAAGTAACTCTTTCTTATTTGCTGTGAAGCTGACCATAGCGGCACAATGATAGACCTGCACAATATCTTTCATGGCATCTTCCAATGAAGGGATATCGAGAATATCTGCTTTTACCCATTCTATGCCGGCAGGCATATCTGCCGGAATATCATGTCGATAAATGGCTCTTACTTTATTATCCTGCTTTATCAATTCATGAACCAAATGAGAACCCAATAAACCACTGGCACCGGTAACTAAGATCATAGAAAATTTTTATGAATGTACTTTAAAAAAGATGGTAGTGTGCTGTCTATCATAAAAGCTTTGCTACATCAACTATTCGCAATTTTTACAAATACCGCTTACAATTACATCCGCACGCTTTTGGGTAAAGCCTTCAGGTAATGCGATCTCGGGAACTGTTATATTATCCAAGCAATATGTTGTGCCACACTCGTCACAAATGAAATGAACATGGTTATCGTGATGATGACCTGTACTGCATTCATCTTTGCACAAAGCATAGCGAATTGAGTTATCTGCCGTAGGAATGGTATGTATGATCCCTTTTTCTACAAAGGTTTGCAAAGTGCGGTAAATGGTAACACGATCATAGCTTTCATCTGTTTTCTTTTCAATATCCGCATGTGCCAGTGCGCCATTCGATTCCTGGAATAATTCAAGGATCTTTGTGCGGCTGCCGGTAACACTTAGCTGACTGCGTTTTAATATTTCTGCAATTTCATTTTTCATGATAAACACTTAAGGATTGTTATTGAAAACACCATTTGCAAAATTGCCTTTCAATGCTTTTTCTTTCAATAAGCCTTTGATATCTGTTCTCAATTTTTCTAGTTCATTTTCTTTTAAGCCATCATACACTGCTCCGCGAACAATGCCATTCTTATCAACCAGCGCAAAGAATTGGGTATGGATAAAATCATCTTTAATATTCGCTACTACATTTTTAGGATCATCGATACCATAGCTGAATCTTGCCATTTTATATAAACTGTCTTTTCTTCCGGTAAGAAAGACCCATTTCTTGGTGTCCACTTTTAAAGAATCAGCATAATGTTTCATTCTGGGAACAGAATCGGTCTCGGGATCGCAGGAATGTGAAACGATTAAAAAGTCAGGCTCATTCTTAAATTCCTCATAGATCTTCTTCATATTACTGTTCATTCTGGGGCAAATGCCTTTGCAGGAGGTAAAGAAGTAATTGACCACGCAAACCTTACCTTGTATGTCGGCATTGCTGAATTGTATCCCGTCTTGATTCGGAAAAGTAAATTGCTGCACATAACCACGTTTGTCTAATGTGCTTTTGGAAAGAACATCTGTCCCGTTGAACACAAAAAAGAAAAACAAGCTCACCAATGCAATAAAGAAAACAGCATACCCCAATAATTTTTTATTCATACTGTCATTTATGCTGTAAAGTTAGGCCTTGCAGTCTTTTAAAGCACCGCGTTACAATAGTAACAAATTATTTGCAACATTGTTGCATGTGAGTATATTTGCAAAATGTCCGGATTAAAGATCAACTGGGATGCATTGGGTATAACCACTTCTTTGGCTTGCGCTATTCACTGTGCATTGCTTCCTTTATTCTTATCAAGCCTTCCTTTATTCGGTATCAATATCATCCACAATTTGAGTTTTGAATTAGGCATGATCTTTTTAGCCTTTTGCATTGGCTCATACTCTTTATATCACGGATACAAAAAGCATCACCACAGTTTCAGACCTCTATTGCTTTTTAGTTTCGGAATTGCTTTATTAATTACAAAGCAAATTTGGCATCAGTGGGAAGTATGGTTTTTAATTCCGGCTGTTATCTGTATTGTTTCTGCACATGTCATCAATTTTCGTTCCTGCCGTGTGCATGATCATGCGCATGCAGATGATTGCGATCATTGATCCTTGTCTATCAGTAGTCAATTTTTTAATGAATAATTCTATAGTGCTGTGCACTGGTATTGAAGATAAGCGGTTAGTTGCGTTTCTTTCTCGCAGCTCACAGCTCTTTACTAGCAGCAGTTATGGTCGCCTACCAACAACAACCGGTATACCAACTATTTATCTGTCTTGTTTAATTTATACTGATCATAACATTTTTCAATGTAATAACCCAGTTCCAGATCATTGAACATTTGGCAGAGCTCATAGGTTGGACGATAAGCCCGCATAAAATTCTCCAATTCCGGAGATTGCAGATGGGTGACTTTCCTAACGAAAGGTTTACTGAATCGATGATCGATATATTTATCCTGCTCCTGCTCTACCAATCTCTTTTGCAGCGCTTCCAGGCTTCGGGTTCTTTTAAAACGAAACATATTGATGAATTCATCCAGGTCCATACCAACCGAAACACCGCCGGGATTATAATTGGGGTTGGTACTTAATCGAATACCCGGTTTTTTGAAATCAAAATATTTGCCGTAATCTTTTCTGTTTTGAATGGAATCCAATTTATAATTGCTGTTACGCACTTTTACATCCGGAAGACTTTGTGCATACACATGGATCATGATATCAAAGGAACTAGTATTCTTGATCGTATCTACAGGATACTTGACAGTTTCCTTATTCAATAGTTTGAAAAAGATCGAGTCACTTGAACGGATGGTAAGACTGTATCTTCCCAAAGAATCGGTGATGGTCCCTCTGCCTGATGTACTGATAACAGCTACTGCTTCCAGTGGTTTTCTTGCTGAAATATCATACACGGTACCACTGATGGTAACGAATTGAGGGTTCGTTCTTTGTTGGGCAATGATGAATTCGCTCAATAATAACAGGATCCAAAAAAAGTGTAGCCGTTTTCCCAAACTTCTAAATTGAGTTGTAATATTAATCTCTTAAGGGCACATCACAAATCCTGCAGGCTTTATTAACTCTTTTTTGGAGAAATCGATATGAAATAAAGAACTTGTTAAAACTTGTTATGAATAATATAGGGCAGCATGGCTCGCCAGGTAGGCCAGTCATGCTTGATATCTGTTCCCCAAATATCCAGATCATGCCAAATCCCTTTATCCCAAAGCACTTGTGAGAAAGCCCTGTTGGCATCAGGTGCTTCATGATCACCACTGCCGCTGTAAATATGAATATGGTGACTGGCTTTTATCTTTTCGAGATACCATGGATCGGTAAGATTCGGAATGTAATGTATGGGACTGTTGTAATAGACCTGCTCATCCCAAAAACCATCTGTATATTCTGTAAGATCATATACACCGCTCATGCTGATCGTACCATTAATGATATCAGGGCGTTTCAAAAATAAATTCATGGCGTGCAATGCACCCAGGCTTGCACCGCAGGTATAGATCATAATATCGGCACTGGAATTATTTCTGATGAAAGGGATCACTTCTTCATATACATATTGATTGAATTGATTTTGTCGAATGGCTTTATGCTCAGGCAACATCTCCTTATTCATCCAGCTTTCTTTATTGATACTGTCAATGCTGTACACTTTTAATTTCCCGGCATCAATATGCGGTTGCAGCTCATTCATTAATTGAAATCGCTCATACTCCAGATAATCTGCACCGGCAGTAGGTATCATTAATAAAGCAAAGCCATAGTAACCATACACGGCGATAGGCATTTCCTTATTTAAAGAAGGACTGAACCAGGTTGAAATTTGTTTATCCATAGTGGTTTAAAATCTTTTACAAACAATTCTTTTTAATCTCTTTCCATAAGTCACGGTAACATTGGGCCGCATAACTGCTGCCAGCATAGGTTTCCAGCGGTGCCTGATGTATGCCCATTTTTTCTACATCACTTAAATAGGGAACGTAGTTCTTAAAAAATATTTTATCACGATAAAATTGTTGCATGGTCTCATGGTGTAAATTCTTGCGATGATCTACCATGCTGAAGAAACATTTAATGGTGCTGATGTCCAATCCGTTTTCTTTAAAATAAGTAGAAACGGTCTCATAAGAACGGATAGATAAAGTGGTAGGGATATTCGGCATCAATACCCAGTCGGCAGCATTCACGATATTTTCATGTAATAAAGAAATACCTGGAGGACAATCTAAAATAACAATATCAAAACTCTTCTTTAATGTGGTGAGCAGTGAGGCCAGTTTTTTTTTCGACTGTCTCATGTCGTTCAATAAAATATCGGCATTCCTTGCAGAGAGGTCTGCTGGTATCACCGATAAATTTTCATAAGGCGATGCCTGAACAGCATCGAGCAGGTCCAGTTCATTCGTCCATATTTTTTTAGCCTCTTTTTTTACTAAAGCTTCAACACCCAGATAAAAAGATGCGGAACCCTGCGGATCAAGATCCCATAACAATGTCTTTTTGCCTTCTTTCGCCGAAAGATAGGCCAGATTGATAGCGGCTGCAGTTTTGCCAACACCGCCCTTCAGATTATAAAATGCAAGTGTTATCATAGATTATAAATATACAAAACTCTGTGAAAGCATAGGTTTAAATCAAACTGAATAAAAGGGGTCAAGCCTTCATTCCCCCAAGCTCTTTTTGCATTCTGAACATTTCATCCCTTAATCTGGCAGCCTCAATAAAATCAAGGTCCCGTGCTGCTTTTTCCATTTGTTTCTTTGTTTGGTTGATGGCTTTTTCCATTTGGGGAATGGTCTTGTATTCCACCTGTTCGTCTGCAGCCAGCGTTACCAGACTTTGTTCCGGCTGAATGGCATAGGGGTTTTTGGGGTCATACCCTTTAATATCCAAAACAGAGGTTTGCTGCATGATCTGCTGGATACTTTTCTTGATGGTTTGCGGTGTGATATTGTGCTCAATATTATAGGCAACCTGTTTTTCTCTTCTTCTGCTGGTCTCATCAATGGTCCGTTGCATACTCTCCGTCATCTTATCCGCATAGAAAATAACAAGACCATCTACATTCCGTGCTGCACGCCCAGCAGTTTGTGTCAGTGATTTTTCATTGCGTAAAAATCCTTCTTTGTCTGCATCCAGGATGGCAACAAGCGAAACTTCCGGCAGGTCCAATCCTTCCCGCAACAGATTCACACCCACCAAAACATCGATCTCGCCTAAGCGAAGCTGACGAAGGATCTCTACTCTTTCCAAAGTATCCACATCACTATGAATGTATTTTGATTTGATATTGATGCGGCCTAAATATTTATCCATCTCTTCGGCCATGCGTTTGGTCAATGTGGTGACCAATACACGGTCCCCTTTCTTCACTGTTTTATCAATTTCATCCAGGAGATCATCAATTTGATTGACACTAGGACGAATTTCAATTGGCGGATCTAACAAACCTGTTGGTCTTACTACTTGTTCAATGACCACACCACCGGTTTTTTCCAATTCATAATCACCAGGCGTCGCACTTACAAAAACGGTCTGACCGATCAGACTTTCAAACTCATGAAAATTCAGTGGACGATTATCCAAAGCACTGGGCAAACGAAAACCATAATCGACCAATATTAGTTTCCTGCTTCTGTCGCCACCATACATGCCCGCTACCTGAGGAATGGTTTGATGGCTTTCATCGATCACGCATAAAAAGTCTTTTGGAAAATAATCCAGTAAACAGAATGGTCTAGTGCCCGCTTTTCTTCTGTCAAAGAATCTCGAATAGTTTTCAATGCCACTGCAATAACCCAGTTCCCGTATCATTTCGAGATCATATTCCACACGTTCTTTCAAACGTTGTGCTTCAATTACTTTTCCGGTGTTCTTAAAATATTCCACCTGTAGCATCATTTCATCCTGTATCTCGTGCATCACTTCCACGAGCATGTCTTTCGGTGCCAGATACAAATTAGCAGGAAAGATCGCTGCATTTTCCATCGTTCCGATACGCTTTCCACTGCTGAGTTCCAGTGATTCTATCTCTTCAATTTCATCGCCGAAAAATGTGATGCGGTATCCGTAATCAACATAGGGGAGATTGATATCGATGGTGTCACCTTTTACACGAAATGTTCCTCTACCAAATTCTCCCTGCGAACGATTGTATAAACTATTCACCAGCGAATGCAAAAATCCCTGACGTGAAATTTGTTGACCTTTTTCAATTCTGATGATCCCATTTTCAAATTCCGTGGGATTACCCATACCATAAATACAGCTGACACTTGCCACAACAATAATATCTCTTCTTCCGCTTAATAATTGTGAAGTGGCCTGCAAACGAAGTTTATCCAACTCTTCATTGATGCTCAGGTCTTTTTCAATGTACACATCGCTTACCGGCATATACGCTTCCGGTTGATAATAATCATAGTAGCTAACAAAATAACCCACAGCATTATCGGGAAAGAATTGTTTGAACTCGCCATACAATTGTGCTACCAGTGTTTTGTTATGCGTCAGCACCAATGTTGGTTTCTGCACTTGTTGGATCACATTGGCAATGGTGAAAGTCTTACCACTCCCTGTTACACCCAACAGTGTTTGAAACTTTTCTCCTTCCTCGATTCCTTTAATAAGTTCATGAATGGCAGAAGGCTGATCACCGCTGGGCTGATATGTTGATTGCAGATTAAAAGGCATAATTATAATGTGCTGATATGCAAATTAGTGAATGTGCAAATGAAAAACTTTTTTCTTACCGTCATTTGCTTTTCATGGCAAATTCGTTGTGTCACTCACTTGTACAGTTGAATATTTAGGAACAAAAAGACTAAGGAATCACTTCAAACAGCATCAACTGAGATTTTTCCATCGGATTAAAATTATTATCTGCAATAAATAGTAAGCTCTTATGTCCGTTTGGTAAGTCGGGGCCAAAAGTCATTCCTTCAATGTTATCCGTATAGATCTTCAGATCATCCATATTCAACAATAATTTTTTTACAAGGGGATGAGAAGCAGGATTCTCTTTCAATGAAGCAGTATTCATGATATTACTTGCATCAGCCAAGTCAACTAAAAAGACCTTAATGCTGCAAGCGAGTCTTCCGGTTGAAAAAGAACGTTCGATCACCAACATTTTATTATTGCCGATAGAAAGTATATCCGGGATGCCATTGATCTTAAAAGCGTTTTCAGGAATTGTGGGATAAGCAACAGGATCCAATTCATAGGCATATTGTGCTGTATTTTTTTTGGTGGCGATATCATATTTGAAAATGCGTATCCATGCATTGTTACTTTGTATATCTGCTCTGGGCCCATCTTCATACAAAGGCTCTTCCAGGTTGATGAACATGGTTTTATACTCATCCGCAAAGCTGAGACCTTCCAGTGTTCCGTTCTGCCTTGGGCCTTTTTCAGACGCTTTCATTTTTAAATTTTCGGGCAATGGAAAAGTATCTATGTATTTTCCATCGGGATGAATAATGGTGATGGATGGATTTTCCAATACCGTGTCTTTTGCATTCACAATTCTTTCCCCTTCGCTTGTCCAGAACATTTGTTTTGTAAGCGGATTGTATCTCAGCGCTTCCGGATCAGGCGTATGTACAGGGTCTTGTTTTGAATTGGGATATGGTTTATTTGCAGCATTTAAAAAACTGGTGACATCAACAAATACAACACTGTCGATCTTCTTTGTGGAAAAGAATATTTTCGCCGTATAATATCTCGCCGGATTAACTGCTGAACGATCATCACTGATCATATAATACAACTGTTTTTCTTTGTCATAATCAATACCCGATAAGCCCCCAACAGTCGTTTCCTTAAAAGAAAGATTATGCGTTATTTCATATTCGCTGATGAATTTTAATTTGCTGATCGAAATGTTTTGAGCATTACCAAAATTCAAACAAAGAAAGGCAGCAAAAAATACTATCCATACTTTTTCAGCGAAGCGATATTTCATAATCATAATTTGAAGAATAAATATAAGCAACAAAAAAGCTGCGGAAACTTTCCGCAGCTTTTTTGTAATGTACTATTTACTTTTTTGCAGCCTCATCCAGATAAGCAGCGAATTTATTAATAGAAGCGGCGTCAATATTAATTTGTTCCTGCGCTTCTTTCCAATCGCGTTGTTCAATGGCTTCACGGATACCCGGCATAGTTTTTACGCCATATCCTGTATAGAAACCGGGCGCATAGATCGTGTGTTTGAACCAGGGTCTGCGTGGCAAGCCATTTACAGAAAGCAATTGCTGCTCTGCCTGATATAATGATTTGTTCAATGCATCATGATCTTTTGAAGATGCGATCGCTTTGGTCCATGCATCCCCTAATTGGTTACTGCTTTTTTCCAAAGCTGCCAATGCATTTTGCAAAACTGAGAAATCTATGAATGGTACTTCAGCTTTGGCGACAGGTGTTTTCTGTTTTTTAAGCGGATCGGCTGCAAGTGTATATTGTTTGTTCTTGATCAACTCATTTTCAACCGCAGTATTTTCTCTTGTTGAATTTGTCAATTCGATTAGTTCATTCATATAACCGTTGATGGTTTTATGCAAACTGCGAAAATCAAAAGGCAATACATCTGCATCAGATCG
>CAIMKO010000358.1 GCA_903841915.1 uncultured Chitinophagaceae bacterium
AATTGTGTTTGCTGTACCGCGATCTGGTCTTTCAACAGCTTGATCTGTGGTTGAACGTCCAGTGTCTTTTGACTGAGCGATTGAATGTGTGCTTCTACCTGTTGCTGTTGCAGACTGAGTTGCAGCGGATCTATTTCAGCGATCACACTGTCTTTCTTCAGGATATCACCTTCCTGGATATTGAAGGAGATCAGTTTCCCGGATTCTTCCGAGGACACCATCACTTCATCTGCTTCAAATGTTCCCGAAGCATCATGTTTCAATTGATTGTTGCTGCAGGCAGTTATCATGACTGCAAAAATGGAAGCGCTTATGAATATTTTCAATTTCATACGAGAATATTTATTGGTTACCTTTTATATTGAGATAATTGATTTTAGCCTGTAATAATTGCAGTTCGTGATTGATCCTTGCAAGCCTTGATTGATCTTCCAAATTCACATCTCTTAAATAATCATTGGAATTGATCACTCCGTTTTGTAATTGTGCAAGGGATGCTTCTTTTACTTTTGAACGGAGGTCGATGATCTCATCATCCACACGCATTATTTTCTTTAGTTTGGTGATCTCCGATTGCTGCTGTGATAATTGGGTATTGATATTGAAAAGGAAAGTGTTTTTCTGTACATCATTTATATTTTCATTCACCCTAATGATCTGCCTTTCTCTTTTTGAAGTATAGAGACCACCTAATGACCAGTTTAATTTGATGCCCCCCAATGCATATAAATTGAATTCATTGCTCAGCTGATTCAATCCCGGTTTACCGTATCCTCCCTGCGCAAACAAACTAGCTTTGGGATTATTCTTTGAACTGATCACTTTGTTTTGCATCTTCCATAAACTGTCCTGATAATGATAGAGTGTTAGTTCAGGTCTTACAATGTTTTCATCAATGCGGGTATCGGGGATGGTTGGTTTTTCTAAATGCGTGTCTTCCGACAGCGTTTGATTCATGAATAGATTCAATACATCCAGCAAACCTTTTCGGGAAGCTTTTATTTCAAGTATGCGTTGGTCATTTTGTAAAAGCTGCGCTTCCAATACCAGTTTGGCTGAACGAAACGCAGTGCCGTTATCTACCTGTGCTGTAACTGTTTTCAGGCCGGTGGAAATATCATTCTTGATCAGGATGGTTTGCTGTAATTGTGCATCGAGCAATAGGATGCCCAGATAGAGTTGATTGATCCTGTCATATAATTTATACAACTCTACTTCTAATTTCTGATCGTCGATCACCGCATTTAATTCCTGCAGTTGCCTTTGTGTTTTGGTAACACCGCCATCATAGAGCAATTGATTTACTTCCGCCCATAATTTGTACTGGTCCTTACTCAAAGGATCGATCGTAACATTAGGGATCTTAAGATTAATTGAAGTAACATCGGATTGATAAGTAGCCTGGGCTGCAATATTGAACTGCGGCAATAAAGCTGTTTTGATATTCTCTACCGTTAAAAAAGAAGACCGTTCGATCAGTTCTTTTTGTTTGATGAGCGGATAGTTCTGCCTGGCCAAGCGATAAGCCTGTTCTAAACTTAATGTTGCAGCAGGTTGTGCCTCAACAAATGCAGGAAGAAAACAGAGGAGAATGAAAAAGCATTTTATTGATTGGCAGATCCTGTTCATAAATGGTTGCATAGAAAATTATTTTTTAATGGATGCAATGATAAAGTCAGCGATCATGGTTTTACGTTCTTCCATCATATTCCTGAATTGGATATCATCTATATTCATGATCAATTGGATCATGGGCTTGCCCACAAAAGGAAATACACACATCGACATCATGTTCATCACCAGGTGTGCAGGGTTGACGGGTTTGATTGTTTTTTTCCGGATCTCTTGTTCGATCTGTTCGGCTAATATGTGAACAGGTGGGCGATTATGACCGAATATCTTTTTGCCGAATGCCTGCGGTCTTTTATTGATCTCATTCAA
>CAIMKO010000359.1 GCA_903841915.1 uncultured Chitinophagaceae bacterium
CACGACTTTTTATTTTTAGGAAGGGGTTATAATTTCCCCGTTGCATTAGAAGGGGCATTAAAGTTGAAAGAGATCTCTTATATCCATGCGGAAGGTTATCCTGCAGCAGAAATGAAACACGGGCCCATTGCATTGGTAGATGAAAATTTACCGGTGGTATTTGTCGCCACCAAGGATTCTTACTACGAAAAGATCGTAAGTAATGTACAGGAAATAAAAGCACGTAAAGGAAAAGTGATCGCTGTTGCTACTGAAGGTGATGATGTGATCCCTGCGATGGCCGATGATGTGATGTTTGTTCCCGATGCCGATGAGATCATTGCACCATTATTAAGCGTAGTGCCTTTACAATTGCTGAGTTATTATGTGGGTATTGCAAAAGGACTGGATGTAGATAAACCAAGAAATCTGGCGAAGAGCGTTACTGTTGAATAAGAGGCGAGAATCGTTAGTCGTAAGTCGCCAGTTAGAATGTTCTTAACTAGCGATTCCCGATTTACGACTTGCGTCTTTAATTCAACTTAGGAATACCAGCTTTCGTTATTCTAAAAAATGCTTGTCAATATAAATCAACACAGATGCCTCAGAATATTATTAAGAAAATGCCGATCGCTTCTTTAGGTTATGGTTTTATCGGTAAAGAGTTTATTCCGAAAGGACAGGATGAATATTATCTGCGTGAGATACAGGACAGAAGCGGCATAGATTACAGAAAGCTTACTGCCTATGAAATTGAAGTGCTGGTGCGTAACAGGAATACAAGTGATGATTGGAATATGTTTTTGGTATCTGATGCATTTAATCCGGAGCTGGTAAAGAACTGTAAATTCTTCGGATTGGTGCGAATTGGAAAATTAGAACCCTTCTGTTTAAGCTTTTCTGATCTTAAAACGCCTGTTGGTTTATATAATTCAACCATCATCAGCTGTGATTTCGGTGATAATGTTGTGGTGGACAATGTAAATTATCTTTCGCATTATATCATTGGCAATGAAGCCATCATTGTAAATGTGAATGAACTGGTGACAACCAATCATACCAAATTTGGAAATGGTATCGTGAAAGATGGTGAAAAAGAAGATGTGCGGATCTGGTTAGAGTTATGTAATGAGAATGGCGGAAGAAAAGTGATCCCTTTTAATGGCATGTTGCCCGGCGATGCTTATTTATGGAGTAAGTATAGAGATGATGATGCTTTATTGAATAAGTTCAAACAGTTCACAGAAGCTGAGTTTAAACCCAACAGAGGTTTTTATGGCAAAGTGGGGCATAGAACGGTTATAAAGAATTGTGCCATCATTAAAGACGTTTGGATAGGAAATGATGCCTATATAAAAGGTGCCAATAAATTAAAGAACTTAACGATCAATTCAGGTGAGCAAGGCAGAACACAAATTGGTGAAGGATGTGAGTTAGTAAATGGGATTGTTGGTTTTGGTTGTACCATATTTTATGGCGTGAAAGCCGTTCGTTTTATCATGGCTTCGAATTCGCAGTTGAAATATGGCGCCAGATTGATCAATTCATATTTGGGAAACAATGCAACCATCTCTTGTTGCGAAGTATTGAATTCATTGATCTTTCCAGCGCATGAACAGCATCATAATAATTCTTTTTTATGCGCTGCACTAGTGATGGGACAAAGCAATATTGCAGCAGGTGCAACCATTGGCTCCAACCATAACTCTCGAAGTGCTGATGGTGAAGTGATCATGGGGCGTGGCTTTTGGCCCGGTCTCTGTGTAAGCATCAAGCATAATTCCAAATTTGCAAGCTTTACCATTTTAACCAAAGGTGATTATCCTACTGAATTAAATATTCCAATTCCATTTTCTCTGGTCAGCCTTGATGCACATAAAGATCAACTGATCGTAATGCCGGGTTATTGGTTCATGTACAATATGTATGCATTGGCACGTAACAGCTGGAAATATATTGACCGAGATAAACGTGCCAATAAAGTACAGATGATCGAATATGATTATTTAGCGCCCGATACTGTGAATGAATTATTTTCTTCTATTGCATTGTTGGAAGAATTAACAGGTGCTGCTTTTCACAAGAAGTTTGAACCAAAAAGCTTATTCAGCAAGGAAGAAAATATTAAAAAAGGAAAAGCATTATTGACCGAACAAAATAAACTGGTGGATGAATTAGAGATCGTTGCGACTGGTTTCGAAAACAGCAAACGCAAAACTGTTTTAATAAAAGTGAAACGTTCTTATCATTTATTCAATGAGATGATCCGGTTCTACGGGACATCAGAACTGATACAATTCATTCAGCAAAATAAATTCAAATCATTCAATGAACTGATCGCTGCATTACCTAACAGAAGCAAAAGGGAAGACTGGTTGAATATTGGCGGACAATTAATGACCGTTGCAACAGTTCATTCTTTAAAAGAGAAAGTGAAAAAAGGAAGAATCAAGTCATGGGATGCAATGCATGAATTGTATACGGAAGAAGGAACAAAATATGCTGCACAAAAACTGAAACATGCTTTGGCATCGTTGATGGAGATCGATCAGATCAATTTAAAAAAGATGGATACTGCAACATTCGCCTCTCTTTTAAATAAAGCAGTGGCCACCAAAGAATGGATGTCGAAGGGGATCTGTGTTTCCAGAGAAAAGGATTATACAAACCCTTATCGAAAAATGGTATACGATACGCAGAAAGAAATGGATAATGTAGTAGGTAAATTGGCAGACAATTCTTTTATCAACCAGCAAATCGAAGAAGGGGCTGCATTCAAAAAAGAAGTGACTGCTATTAAAAGAAAATTAAAGTAGAAATATTTAATTACACGAATTTTTACTAATTACACGAATTGAAAACTTTAAGAGCGATGGTTGTCAGGTTGAGCTCTTCGAAACCGTTTAATAGGTGGAGGTTGAATTCGTGTAATTCGATTGAATTTGTGTAATAAAAATATTAATTGATCCTTTCGTCCACTAGTTTCAAAGCCTTTGCTAATTGTTCTTCACGTGTAAGGTCGCTGTTGTCTAAAACGATCGCATCATCTGCTTGGCGAAGCGGGCTTACTTCACGGTGACTGTCGATATAGTCACGCATTTCCAGGTTTTTTTTCACGTCTTCGATATTGATGCTTGGATTGATCTCGTACAATTGTTTAAAACGCCTTTCTACCCTTACTTCAGGAGCAGCGGTAACAAATATCTTTAATTCGGCATCCGGGAAAACAGTGGTGCCGATATCCCTTCCATCCATCACGATACCCTTCTTCTCTCCCATTTTTTGTTGTTGGGCTACTGCAAATTCGCGCACTTCTTTCACTGTAGAAACATCACTTACTTTCTCACTCACCAGCATTTCACGAATTTCTACTTCCACATTTTCTTCATTCAACAGCATATCACTTTTTCCTTTTTCTGCATTGTATTCAAAATCGAGTGTAATATTCTGCAAGGCAGCATTCACTTCTGCAGTATTATCCCAGTTGATGCGTTCCCGCAAAAAATATAAAGTAATGGCGCGGTACATGGCACCGCTGTCTACAAAAACATAGTTCATTTTTTTTGCCAAAGCCTTTGCCAATGTGCTTTTACCGGTAGAAGAATAACCATCAACGGCAATTACGATCTTTTTCATGCTGCAAAGATGAAGGATTTTTTTTATTTCGTAATAGCTATTGAATTTCGATCAAAAAATCGTTGAAACAAAAACTTCGCTTCATCAGGATAAAGCAGGAGCGGCTATGCTGCAAAGCATTACAAAAAAGATCAGTATCTTTAAATTCAAAATTATTAACCATGAAATACGGAGAAATTAGCATCGATTCAGAAGTGATGAGCGGAGCTCCTGTATTTTCAGGAACAAGGGTTCATGTTCAAACTCTTTTCGACTATATAGAAGGGGGTGAAGATTTGGCAGAATTCCTTGATGACTTTCCTTCTGTTTCAAAAGAAGCTGCTTTAGCCGTTCTTGAAATGGCAAAAAAAACACTCACCACTGAGAAACTGCTCCATGAAAATTTTGCTTGATGAAAGCCTGCCAAGAAAACTAAAAAATGATTTTGGAAAAGATCATGAGGTTTGGACTGTTCGTGACAAAGGTTGGTTAAGCAAGAAGAATGGAGAGCTTTTAAAATTAATGATCAATGATGAGTTTGAGGTTTTCGTAACTGCCGACAGAAATCTTCAGTACCAACAAAATGCTAAAACGTTACCACTAACAATAGCTGTATTATGTGGAACAGATAATAGAAGAAGCTCCCTACAAAATCTAATTCCTAGTCTACTTAAAAGAATCCATGAAGGCAATCTTCCTATCATAATTGAAATAACTTAAGGTTAATCCTTCAACCAATTATAATTTATTTGCAACAAAAATCCCGCTTCATCAGCGGGATCCTATTTATAATTTCTCTTTTACAAACTTCTTTATCTTTTGCTGCAAGCCTTCACTCACGGGCACTACAGGCAAACGGAAATTGTTTTCAATGATTCCCAGTTCATATAAAAAAGCTTTTACACCAGCCGGATTGTTTTCAGCAAATAGATAATCATATACTTCTAATAATTGCAAATGCTGTTTGCTTGCTTCGGCAAGATCCCCTTTCAAAGCCGTGCGGATGATATCTGAAAAGCGTTTTGGAAAAGCATTTGCCACCACACTAATCACACCATCAAAACCGAAAGAGATCTGAGGAACACTTAGTTCATCATCGCCACTTACTACTAAGAAATCCTTTGGCCTGTCGCGGATAATTTCCATACTTTGATGGACACTGTCATGTGCTTCCTTGATACCTGCAATATTCGGCACTTCATTCGCTAAGCGAATAGTTGTTGCTGCAGTGATATTTCTTCCTGTTCTTCCCGGAACATTGTACAACAAAATGGGTTTTGGCGATTCTGATGCCAATGCTTTGTAATGTTGAAATATCCCTTCCTGTGAAGGTTTGCTGTAATAGGGTGATGCACTTAACACCGCTGTCGCATTTTCCAAAGGAAATGAATGCAGGTCTTTGATGAGTTCGTTGGTATAATTACCGCCGATACCCACAATAACGGGAACGCGGTCATTTACTTTTTCGAAAGTATAATTTGCGATGTCCTTCTTCTCCTGCTTATCCAAAGTTGGCGTTTCACCGGTAGTACCCAGTGTTATCACATACTCAACGCCGCCATCAATCACAAAGTCGATCACTTTGCCGAGTGCGTTAAAATCCACATCGCCGTTGGATTTAAAAGGTGTTACCAATGCTACACCTGTTCCTTGCAGTTTTGTTCGAAGAGACATTTTTGTTTTTTTTAATTATTAAATATGAATGTACAATAAAAAAGCCTTCCCGTATTTTGAGAAGGCTTTAGTTAGTTTATGTTTAAATATACAAACAACTTCAGGCATCTTCTCTTTGGGAGATGTTCTTCTTGCTTGAATATTTCTTTATTGAATTCATTGTAAAACGAAAATAATGTGATTTTATATCAGCGCAAAATATTTTTTTCGCGAATAAAAAAATGTTGAAAAGCATTGTACAATTCAACTATACTGCTGTTCTGTCAACATCCAATTCTTCCCAGAAGCCCATCTTACAATATTTATCGATCCTGTCATTCACCCTTTTCACAGGATCTATGTTTCTTAATTCGCTGACATTCTTTTCAAGACTTGTTTTTAAAATAGCAGCAGCTTCATCATAACTCCAATGTGCGCCACCTAATGGTTCATGAACAATTTCATCTACCAAACCAAAGCCTTTCATATCGTTGGCAGTTAAACGCAATTGTTCTGCAGCTACTTCTTTTTTATCCCAGCTACGCCACAAAATGGAAGAGCATGATTCTGGAGAAATTACTGTATACCAGGTATTTTCCATCATTAATGTCCTGTCGCCAACACCAATTCCAAATGCGCCGCCACTGGCACCCTCACCGATGATGACAACGATAACCGGAACTTTGAGTCGGATCATCTCATAAATATTTCTGGCAATAGCTTCACCTTGTCCGCGTTCTTCCGCTTCTAATCCCGGAAATGCTCCCGGTGTATCAACAAAAGTGATAACGGGCTTATTGAATTTTTCTGCCAAACGCATCAATCGAAGTGCTTTACGATAGCCTTCAGGATTAGCCATACCAAAATTGCGTAATTGACGCATTTTAGTATTATTCCCTTTTTGCTGACCGATGACCATGACAGTTTCTCCGTTTAAAGAAGCAAAACCACCAACCATTGCTTTATCATCTTTCACGTTTCTGTCGCCATGCAGTTCAACAAAGTCGGTAAATATCTTCTCAATATATTTTAAAGTATATGGCCTGTCCGGGTGTCTGCTCAGCTGAACCCTTTGCCAGGGAGTAAGATGCTCTGTAATTTCTTTTCTTTTACCTATAATGGCATCCTGCAGTTTTTGAATACTATCGCTCATATCGATCTTACTCTTCTCAGCAGTTTGTTTCAATTTTTCAATTTCTTCGTACAGTATTTTGATAGGCTGTTCAAAGTCTAAGAATTGTCTATTGGGGTATTCAGGCATAGTTTTTATTTGGGGATGATATGGTAAAATTAGGGGAAGAGATAATTTAATAAAATATTTGTTTATAAAAAGCCGATACCCTTATCTTTGCCGTCCCAAAAACAAAGGTATCGAAACTATCTTTGTTGGAAGGATCGGTAGTTCAGTTGGTTATCTCGCCAAAGGCGAGACGCCCTGCAAAAGTTCTTAAATGTTGTTCTATACTTACATAATTGAAAATCCTTCGGGCATTTTTTATAAAGGAAGTACTTCTGACTATTTAAGAAGATTAGAGCAGCATAATGCTGGTTTGAGCAAGTATACAAGAGGTAAAGGGCCGTGGAAGCTTGTTTTTGTACAAATATTTCAAACCAGAAAAGAAGCCGAAGAGCAGGAAACAAAGTTGAAAAGATGTAATAAAGAGTATTTGCATTGGCTAATTACGCAATCTGTAAATATCTTACATAAGAATTTGGATCGGTAGTTCAGTTGGTTAGAATGCCGCCCTGTCACGGCGGAGGTCGCGGGTTCGAGTCCCGTCCGGTCCGCTTGGTTCTTTTACCAAGATTTTAAATCCCTCACAATCCTTACTGTGAGGGATTTTTGTTTTGTTACCTTTCATAAACTTTCGTAATTTTTCGCTAGAATGTTTCAACAGTGATTCAACAGAATCTAAAATGTTTCAACATGTCAGCTAAAGTATCCCTCAAATATTACCTACTTACTACTCGTACTGAGATAGGCAGTCTTCCGATCTACTTACGTATAACAATAGATCGAAAGAAAGCAGAATTACACACCGGTTACAAGTGTACAGTCAAAGAATGGAGCCAGGAAGAGCAATTAACCAAGGCCGACAATCTGATTAACCAGGAATTAAACAAAAAGAAGTCAAAAGTCTATGAGTTGATCTTAGACCTGGAGAAGAAAAACCGGCCAGTTTCAGCCGCAATCATCAAAGATTTGCTCTCAGGCAAGGAAAAGCTCAATATTGGCCTCCTAGCCTATTTCCAGAAACATATTGACGAGATCAAGATCAGAAATGAGATCAAGGCCATTTCAATGGCTAAATACAATCAGTCAATAAATAGCCTAAAGGAATTCATCCCGAAACATTACAAGGCCCCGGAAATTAACCTTGACCAGGTTGACTATGATTTTATCAATTCCTACGACCTCTATTTAAGGGAAGAATATGACCTACATAAGAACACAATTAATAAGTATCATTCCAGACTTAGGACAATACTTTTAAAAGCTCTTGCAGAAGGACATATATATAAGCAGCCTTATGCTAATTTCAAATTGAATACTGTAAAGACAGATCGAGAATACTTAAGCCAGGAAGAACTTACTAAACTAATAAAGCATGATCTTTCTAATAATCAAAGCTTAGACCGAGTAAGAGACATATTTATCTTTTCAGTTTATACCGGTCTAAGATTCCAGGATGCCCAAGATCTTACTATTGATAATTTAACTACTTATAAAAACAAACCCTCAATAAGATTCATCCAGCAAAAAACTGGAAGGGCTATAGAAATACCTTTATTTCCTCAAGCTAAAAAAATCATTGATAAGTACAAG
>CAIMKO010000360.1 GCA_903841915.1 uncultured Chitinophagaceae bacterium
AATGCATTAAGTGTTGTTCATGCAGATAAAATGGGGATTTCTAACTATAGCATTTTGGCTTCGCACGTTTTAGTTCCTCCTGCAATGGAGGCAATTTTGGGTGACGATGAAAATAAGATCGATGCATTTTTAGCTGCTGGTCATGTTTGCACCATCATGGGTATGGAAGAATACTATCCTGTTGCTGAAAAATATAAATGCCCGATTGTTGTAACAGGTTTCGAGCCCGTTGATCTCTTACAGGGAATTTTAATGGCCGTTCAACAATTAGAAAAAGGCGAATACAAAGTAGAAAATCAATATGCCCGATATGTTCAACGCGAAGGAAATAAAATGGCAATGGACACCATCCATGAAGTTTTTGATGTAAGTGACAGAATATGGCGTGGCATTGGTTCTATACCACAAAGTGGATATGAGGTGAACGGTCGTTACAAGAATTTTAATGCAAGATTAAAATTCAAACTCGATCTTCCTGTTGCAGAAGAAAATAAAGAATGCATTAGCGGGGATATTATGAAAGGTTTAAAGAAGCCTAAACAGTGCCCTAATTTCGGCACAAAATGTAAACCCGAACATCCTTTGGGAGCGCCCATGGTGAGCAGCGAGGGTTCTTGTGCCGCTTATTATCACTATTCAAATGTGGATAGTGTTTTAGCTTAATTGTTTTTAACTGATGGCCATGAGCGAAAAAATAAAAATGAATTTACAGTGTCCGATGCCAAAGTTCGATTTTGATGTGATCACGCTGGGGCATGGTAGCGGTGGACTATTGACACACCGGTTATTGCAAAGCGGCGTGTTTGATATTTTTAAAAACGATTTGCTGGACCAGCAACATGATGGTGCAAGTTTTGAATTGAGCGGCAAAGTTGCCTTCAGCACAGATAGCTATGTTATTTCTCCTATCTTTTTTCCGGGTGGAAACATTGGTGATCTGGCCATCAATGGAACAGTGAACGATCTGGCCATGTGCGGAGCCGAAGCAAAGTATCTTTCGCTCGGCTTTATTATTGAAGAGGGGTTTACTATGGACGAATTTTGGCAAGTATTGGTAAGCATTAAAGAAGCAGCAGATAAAGCAAATATTAAAATTGTAACCGGCGATACCAAGGTTGTAGAAAAAGGAAAGGGCGATAAGATTTTTATTAACACTTCGGGCATTGGAATTGTTCATCCGAAAGCAAACATTGATCATAAGAATATTGAAGTCGGGGATGTGATCATTGTTAGCGGTAACATTGCATCGCATGGCATTGCCATCATGAGCCTGCGCAGGGGTTTGGAATTTGAAACAAGCATTAAAAGTGACACAACCAATCTCAATCATACAATTTTATCCCTCGTAGAAAAATTCGGAAACGATATAAAATTTTTACGTGACCCGACTCGCGGCGGAGTTGCTTCAGTATTAAATGAAATTGCCGAATTAACCCGGCTTGGTTTTTATCTTGATCAAAAACAGATTCCCATTGATGAACAGGTGGACGGCGCCTGCGAAATGCTTGGACTGGATCCACTATATGTTGCTAATGAGGGTTTGTTCATGGCGATTGTAAAAAAGGACATCGCCGCTGATTTTCTTAAACAGCTGCAACAAGAAAAAAATGGGACCAACGCGGCTATCATTGGAGAGGTAACTGCCGAACATTCGGGGAAGGTTATCATGAAAAGCCGAATCGGTGGAAAACGCGTGGTGAACTACCTTACCGGCGAACAGCTTCCAAGAATTTGTTAGTCCTCTTTTGTTTGTTCGCATCTTTTTAAGCCGAATTTGATTAAACAATAATTCGATCGTCACTTCGTTTATACAAGCAGCATATATTCTTTTGTTTCTGTCTTTATTAAATCCCTCAGTTTTTGTTTTCGTTTTCTAGTAACTAAAATTGATGTTCCTATGTATATCGGTGGCCTTCAGCCAACACATATTACCCACAGCAGCACATTAAGTGTGCTGGCGGAAAAAAATGACCGTATCACCATGAAAGTTTTGGACATTGAGGGTAAGATTGCTAAAACATTTATCACGATTGTAGAAGAGGGGAAACAAGATCTCGCCTTAAATTTAAGCGACCTCCATAATGGTGTTTATATCTTGAATGCTTTTTGCGGTGGTATCTTCCTAAAGTCTATCAAATTTATCAAAGAATAGTTTTTACTTTTTCCAGAATGCGCTTATTCGTTGCTGGGCGTTATTTCTGATACTCAAATAATAAAAATTATAATCTGCAATATGATAGTTCTTAGAGGTATAAAATAGGTTTCCGAAAAATTTTGGTTTACGCGTCCACAAAACACCTCCTTCGATCTTTGCATCAACAACATGAGCTGTCGGTTTATTAAAATTAAAAAGCACGCTTTCTTTATTTTCATTTCGCAAAGCATTCGGAACTTGAGAATCCCATGTTATTGGATTGGTAACAATTGCCGTGAATTTTTCTTTCGCAACAAAATCGGGTTTATAGCCTTCTTTGAATGTTCGCCAGCCGCAGATACATCCTGTTTGATTGGGGGATTCGCAAGCTTTTATATTTTTTAGCAGATCTGGCTCAACAAAAATGCCTACAATATAAGCGGCCACTAGTTTGTTTTGTAGGGGCTTTCCGTCAAAATATTCTTTTAGCAGCCTTTTAGCATGCGTGGTGCCTTGACTATGTGATGCAATAATAATGGGCCTTCCCTTGTTATAATTTTTGAGATAATATTCGAATGCCTCTTTGATATCGCTATACGCTAATTCAAAAGCCGCGATCGCATTGGTTGTATCTTCTTTGCTTAAAGGATAATATGCGGAAAGATTCGCCTGTCTGTAACGTGGTGAGAAAATTCTACCCGCCGCATTAAAAACACTTGCCTGATATAAAATGCTGCTATAGTCTGTTTTTGCGTTGATATCTGGATTATCGATTGGGGCGTTCCATCCCAACGTCCTTTTTTGATCTGTGTAAGATGTTGGATATAAAAAGAAAATATCTACCGATGAGTCGGCTCTATAATTTTCGATTAGTGGCAGGGGAACGCTATCGCTCGGGTCGTGCTTCCATGGATGCGCTGCCCAATAATCCAGATTAGAATAATCCGGTTTCCCATCGTTGCTCCTAAATGTATAGTTGCTTGCAAAGCGTTGATATTTATTGCTGCAACTGATCAATAAAACCATCATCACTAAAAACATTGCCCTTTTCATGAAATAAAGTTGTTGATTTTCTTTGATATTTTATTGGCTTTCGCCGATTCTCTTACAATTCTGCTGTTTATTTGTTCGGAGGAAAATTTTTTGCCTTAATTTAAGCATTCAAATTTTTACCCCTTGGTTTTGCTCCGTCATATTCCTTTTCTGCGAACTGTATTTTTTTACAGCCTTACTGCCTTTGGAGGTCCCCAGGGCCATTACGGAATGATGCTTAAGACCTTCGTTCACAAAAGAAGAGACGTGGATGAACACGAGTTGCTTGACCTGATGAGCTTCTGTAACATGTTACCGGGAGCATCTTCTACACAAACCATTACACTTATCGGATATAAACGCGGCGGAATTTCTTTAGCTGTTCTTACTTTGTTGATTTGGATCACTCCTGCCTGTATTATCATGGGCGGTCTTTCTTTCTTGCTTGATTATTTTGATGACCTGGGCATAAAAGTTGAAATATTCAAATTCATTCGGCCAATGGCAATAGGATTTATAGCTTTTTCTTCATACCGGCTATTTCATGTGGCGGTGCATAATACGATCACAAGGGTAATTCTGGTCGTTGCCGGTTTGGCAACATATTTTGCTTTTAAAACCCCTTGGGTTTTTCCTGCATTGATTGTTCTGGCCGGAATTGTTACCAATATCAGCGACAGGCGTATTCCCCAGCAGGGAGAAAAACCCAAACAAACTAAGTGGGGTAATATGCTCATTTTTATTTCATTGTTTGCGATTGCGGGATATTTATCCGAAACCGCAACAAATGAAAACTGGAAAAATAGAAAAGCTTTTAATTTATTTGAGAACACCTATCGTTTTGGAAGTCTTGTTTTTGGTGGTGGTGATGTTTTAATGCCCATGATGTATGAGCAATATGTTACAAGGCCGGAGACAAAAAAAGTACTGAGCAACAAGCGTGATGTTTTACGGATGAATAAAGAAGATTTTCTTACTGGTTCAGGAATGGTTCGTGCCATACCGGGACCCGTTTTTTCAATTGGTGCATTTACTGGCGGGATGGTAATGCGATCGGAAAATAGTTTTTCCCTTCAGCTACTGGGTTGCTTCCTGGGAGCGCTCGGGATTTTTTTACCCAGCGCCTTGTTGGTTTTATTCTTTTTTCCTGTATGGAATAATTTAAAAAAGTATGCAGCAATTTACCGTTCACTGGAAGGGATTAACTCTGCTGTCGTTGGTATCATGGCGGGTGCAACATTTTATTTAATGAAGGATATTGTTTTTGTGGAACTGTGGAACGGAGATCTTTCTGGTTTTTATGATATGGCCGTAATAGTAGCAACATTTCTACTTTTATCTTTCTCAAAAATTCCAGCGCCATTCATTGTGCTTGCCTGTCTTTTATTTGGTTGGATATTATAATGCGCTCCTCTTCGGTGAAATCCAACTATATAGTAGCTTTGTTTCTTTTCTTATTAAATTCTTGTTTATGAAAACGCTCATCCTTTTATCCGTTTTATTTGTTTTGGCTTTCTCTTCTTTTGCCCAAACGGAGAAAAAGCTTATACCAATTCCCTCTTCCGTTATCAAACAAGCCGGGTCCTATTCATTACACGATGATTTTTTGATTGGGGTTTCGACCGAAAATAAAGAAGTGGAAAACATTGCTTCGCAATTATCAA
>CAIMKO010000361.1 GCA_903841915.1 uncultured Chitinophagaceae bacterium
TACACGCCCTAAAAAAATTGCCAAGAAAAAAGAAGAACCCATAGCAGAGAAACCTGCAGAAGAACCAAAGAAAGAGAAGGCAAAAGAAGTCATTGTTGAAAAAGCACCGGTTATTGAAGTGAAGCCGGCAGCAGTAGTTTCGGCTCCCGAGGAAGACGCAGCACCGTTAATAGAAAATATTGAGATCGAAAAAATAACCGGACCTAAGATCCTTGGAAAGATCGAGCTTCCGGTGGATAGTGATACACGTCCAAAACCTCCTACAAGAGAAGAAAAACGTAAACGCAAACGCATTCCGGTTGATAAGAAAGGTGGCGATCAACCGCAACAAAGAGCAGTACAACCGGGTGGTGGATTTAACAGAGGCGCAGCTACTCCAGCCACAGGTGGCGGAGCCAGTAGACCTATTGTTCCTGCTAATAATCGCAACAATCAAGGCGGCGGTGGTGGTGGATTCAACAGAGGTGGTGGCGGTGGTCCACAACGTGGTGGCGGTGGACAACGCGGAGGAAACAGAGCACCGGGAGGTCGTGATGTGCGCCGTGAAGACAAAGAAATTGACGCAAAAGAAATTCAGGAAAAGATACGCGAAACACAGGCCAAGCTTGCAGGAGCAGGCGGTCGCGGAAAGAGCTTAAAAGCAAAATATCGTCGTGCAAAACGCGATGAAGCCGCTGATGCATTAGGCGAAATGGTAGAAGACAACAAATTACACGTAACAGAGTTTGTTACGGTAAGTGAGTTGGCCAACCTGATGGACGTAAGCTTTGCCGATGTAATTGGCAAGTGTATGGGATTGGGTATCATGGTTTCTATCAATCAGCGATTGGATGCAGAGGTTATTGAATTAGTGGCCAGTGAATTTAATTTTGAAGTTGAATTCATCAATCTGGATGATGTGGATGAAATGGAAGAAGAAGAGGAAGAAGACGGTCCGGAAGAATTGGTGGGTCGTCCGCCTATCGTGACCATCATGGGTCACGTAGATCATGGTAAAACATCATTATTGGATTATATCCGAAATGCGAATGTGGTTGCAGGTGAAGCGGGCGGTATCACACAGCATATCGGCGCCTACGAAGTAACCTTACCCAACGGAAAACATATTACATTCTTAGATACACCTGGTCACGAAGCATTTACTGCCATGCGTGCCCGTGGTGCAAAAATTACTGATATTGCAGTGATAGTTGTTGCAGCTGATGATGCGGTAATGCCTCAAACAAAAGAAGCCATCAGCCATGCGCAGGCAGCAGCTGTTCCGATGATCTTTGCGGTTAATAAGATCGATAAAGACGGAGCGAATCCTCAGAAGATCTATGAGCAATTATCTCAAATGAATATCCTGGTGGAAGAATGGGGTGGTAAATTTCAATCTCAGGAATTAAGTGCCAAAAAGCATGTCAATGTTGATCTGTTATTGGAAAAAATATTATTAGAAGCCGAAGTATTAGACCTGAAAGCTAACCCAAATAAGGAAGCTTCAGGAACAATCATTGAAGCATCATTGGATAAGGGTCGTGGTTATGTAGCTACTATTCTTGTTCAAAACGGTACATTACGTTTGGGTGATCTGATCGTATCAGGACAGCATTTTGGTCGTATCAAAGCTATGTTCAATGAGCGAAACCAACGTGTAACAGAAGCGCCTCCATCAACACCTGTTGTAATTTTAGGTTTAAACGGGGCACCTCAGGCCGGTGAAAAATTCAAGGTTTATGCTGATGAGTCTGAAGCAAAAGAAATTGCTGCTAAAAGAGGACAGATCATGCGTGAACAAGGCTTACGCGCAAGAAAACATATTACACTGGATGAGATCGGACGTCGATTGGCATTGGGTAATTTCAAAGAATTGAATATCATTATCAAGGGTGATGTGGATGGTTCTGTTGAAGCGTTAAGCGATTCATTACAGAAATTATCTACTGCAGAGATCGCTATTAATGTGGTACATAAGGCAGTTGGACAAATTTCTGAAAGTGATGTATTGCTCGCTACGGCATCAGATGCCATCTTAATTGGTTTTAATGTTCGTCCTTCCATGCAGGCAAATCGTCTGGCACAAAATGAAGGTGTTGAAATTAAAATGTACAGCATCATCTACAATGCGATCGAAGAAGTGAAGAGTGCAATGGAGGGTATGCTTGAACCGAAAATCCAGGAAAAAGAAGTGGCCACTGTTGAAATACGTGAAGTATACAAATTCGACAAAGCGACTGTTGCAGGTTCCTTTGTATTGGACGGAAGGATCAAGCGTGATGCGAAAATCCGTTTGTTCCGTGATGGTATCTTATTGTATCCGAGACAGGAAGGTGCTTTTGCAGAATTGGGCAGCTTAAAACGTTATAAAGATGATGTGAAGGAAGTTCCAAGCAATATGGAATGCGGGTTAACGATCAAGAATTATACGGATCTGTCGGTTGGCGACAGTATCGTTGCGTACGAAGAAGAAGAGGTAAAGAGAACATTATAAGCTGATAGCTGTCGACAATTAGCTTCAAGCCACCCTTTTGAAGGGTTATTCGCTTGAAGCTAATTTTTTTGTTAAAAGCGTTTCACAATAACTATTACAAGCTGCGAAAGGTTATTTTTGAATTCATTTATTGATTATGAAAAAGTTGCTGGTTATCTTTTTTGTTGTGCTGGCTGTTATGCAATCAAATGCACAGCAGACGAAGAAAGTTATTGCTGATAAGATCGTTGCCCAAGTGGGTGATAAGATCATTCTACGTTCGGATGTCTTGAACGCCATCTCTGATGCAAAACGTCAGGGTACGGAAGCGCAGTTGCCACCCAATCCTGAGTGCGCTTTCTTAGAAGGGCAGCTTATTCAAAAAGCATTGGTATTGCAGGCTGAGAAAGATTCACTCAATGTTACAGAAGATGAGATTGATGCGGCTTTGGAAAATCAGATCAGAGGCTTTATCAGGGAATATGGTTCAAAAGACATACTGGAAGAAATAGCAGGAAAAACAGTTTATCAGATCAAAGAAGACTTCAGATCTTCATTTAAAGAAAGAAAGCTCGCTGATCAGATGCGCAATAAGATCATTGAGAATCTCAAGATCACTCCAACAGAAGTGAAAGCATATTTTGAGAAGATCCCTAAAGACAGTTTACAGTATTATGAAACAGAGATCGAGGTGAGCCAGATATTATTGATCCCGAAATCAAACAAGGATGTGGATGAATATGTATCCAGACAATTGTATGAATACAAAAGACAGGTGGAAGCCGGAACGAAAAAGTTTGATCAGTTAGCTAAACTGTATTCAGATGATCAGGGAACGGAAAAACAAGGAGGAACATTAACCCTGAACCGTAATGATAAAGGGATGTGGGATCCCACTTTTCTTTCTGCTACTTTTAAATTAAAAGAAGGACAGATATCGAATGTGATCAGGTCTAAGTTTGGATTACATATCATACAACTGGTAAGCCGTGCAGGAGATGATGCTGTGGTAAGGCATATTTTGAAAATACCACCGGTTACAGATGAGGAAGTAAAATTAGCAGAAGCAAAATTGGATTCTATCCGTTCCAGACTAAATGCGCATGAATTAACTTTTGGTGAAGCCATTAATAAATACAGTGATGATGAGAACAGTAAATTCAATGGTGGTGCTGTTCAGGGAAGAGATGGTTCTACTTATGTGACCATCGATCAATTGGATAAGGACATGGTGATCATTATCAAAGATCTAAAGCCTGGAGAATTTTCAAAGCCACAGTATTATATTGACGAAAGAGGAAGAAAACTTGTTCGTGTGGTTTATTTAAAAACAAGAACTTCTCCGCATCGTGAAAACCTGAAAGAAGATTATAATAAAATTGCACAAAGGGCATTGGAAGACAAGAAACAGGAAAAATTGGAAAAATGGTTTAAAGAACATTTGCCTAATTATTATATCTCTATCGATAAAGAATTTTCGGGCTGCAGCAGCCTTTCTGATTGGTGGAAATACGCTGCCAGAAACTAATAAAATGATATTGATTAGATCCTGCTCATAGAGCAGGATTTTTTATTTATAAGAATAATTTGGAAAATTGAATGTATGTACATACATTTGTGTTGTGAAATTAGAAATAGCCATACAAAGTACTAAATTCAAGAACGAAGTGCATAAAGCAGGATTAAATATTTTATATACGGCATGGTGGTTGAAGACAATTACTGTAAAGGAGTTAAAGGAATTTGGATTAACACATGAGCAGTATAATGTATTAAGAATTTTGAAAGGAAAATACCCTGATCAAATGTGTGTACGTGATATTGCCGGCAGAATGATCGAGAAAAGTTCAAATGTGCCGAGGATCATAGACAGGCTGGAATTAAAAAAATTGGTAAAGCGCTCTAACTCTGCCATTGACAAAAGAGAAACGGTGATCACTTTAACGCAGGCAGGAATCAGTATCCTTGAATCTTGCAATAAAAAGGTAAATGAACTGATGGATAGCCTTGTTCCTATCAATAATCAGGAGGCAGCTACTTTAAATACGTTATTGGAAAAAGTAAGAGAAACAGAACAATAATTTTTTTGACCAAATACGTGTATATACATGTATTTAAAAATAAATAAAAGAAAATGAAAACGATATTGCATAAATCAAATGCAAGAGGCCATGCTAATCATGGATGGCTTAATAGTTATCACAGCTTCAGCTTTGCAGGTTATTATGATCCTGCAAGAATGCATTTCGGTGCTTTACGTGTTTTGAATGACGATACCGTAAAAGCAGGAATGGGTTTTGGAAAACATCCGCATGATAATATGGAAATTGTTTCCATCCCATTGTACGGAGACCTTCATCATAAAGACAGTACCGGCAGAGATAAGATCATTCGCCAGCATGATGTTCAAATCATGAGTGCGGGAAGCGGAATTGCGCATAGTGAAACAAATGCCAATCATGATAAGGATGTAAAATTTCTGCAGATATGGGTGATGCCCAAAGAACATAATATCGAACCGCGCTATGATCAGAAATCATTCTTACCGGAAGATCGTCTCAATAAAATATTGACGGTTGTTGCACCGGATGATGTGAATGCGGTGTGGATCAATCAGGATGCATGGTTTTCACTGGCAAATCTTTCCAAAGGGTTTGTTGTAGAATATCCAGTTCATAAAAAGAACAATGGTGTATATGCTTTTGTGATCAAAGGGGATGTTACGATCAATGGCATTTCATTAAATGAAAGAGATGGTTTAGGAATTTCAGAAACAGATATTCTACATATCACTGCTGA
>CAIMKO010000362.1 GCA_903841915.1 uncultured Chitinophagaceae bacterium
GTCTATTTATTTTGGCAGGGGCATTAACTGTAAAACGTACCTGGCGTGCTGAAGGAAAAGAAGTAAGGCGAGGATTGGATCCATCCGATACACGTAAGATCAATAAAGCACTGGAAAATAACTGGGTCATTACTTTTCCGCAGGGGACCACCAAGCCTTTTGCTCCGGGCAGAAAAGGAACTGCCTACATCATCAAAAATAATCATCCTGTGGTAATACCGGTTGTGATTAATGGTTTTTGGCGTGCATTCAATAAAAAGGGGTTGAGCTTTAAAAAGAAAGGCTCTTTATTGAGCATTCGTTTTAAAGAACCCTTGGTCATTGATTACTCACAAGGAATTGACGAAATTTTGGATCAGGTAATGGACTCGATCGAGCAAAGCAAAAAATTCATGATGAAAGGAAACCATCATCTCATCAATGCTTTGGATAAATGATCTTAAACAGTTGGAGGAGTAAAAAAAGCTTTCAATTCACTCGCATCATCAGGTTTCATTTTCCCGCTTAATATCAAACGGAGTTGTCTTCTTCTTAAAGCACCCTCATGTATCTTTTTCTCGTGATCAGTTTCGGGAATAACAGGAGGAACGGTCCTAGGTTTTCCATTGGGGTCTAATGCCACAAAAGTAAAAAAAGCTTCATTGCTTTCATATTGGTATTGATGTAAACTGTCTTCGCCCCAAACCTGAACATGAACTTCCATAGAAGTATTGAATGCCCTGGCGATCTTCGCTTCAATATGAACAATATTTCCCAGTTTGATAGGATTCTTAAAACTTAAATGATCTACACTTGCGGTCATGCATGGAGTATTGCAATGTTTCATGGCAGCCATTGCAGAAGCAATATCCATCCAGTACATTAATCGTCCGCCCATCAGATTGCCAAAAGTATTAGTATCGTTCGGCAGCACAATTTCATTCATCACCGTAAAACTGTCACTTGCTTTTTTACCTTCCATGAATTATTGATTTGTTGCGAAGTTAATTTTAAAAAATGATTGTTTGACACCAGTATCTTTTGGTGACATTTCTTGCGTTGCAATCTCATGCAACAAAGTACTAGTAAGTTCCGAAAACTCTTCAATATTTAAATAATCACACTTTCCAATTCTTTCAAATAAGCATCATCAACATCGGCACCAATACCAATGGCATCGCTAATTTCTAAATGCATTCCGTTATAAGTTACTCCTCCGATAACAGGGTCTTTCAGTTGTCCCAATAAGCAGGTATCCAGGTCATAGAATTTAATATTATCAGAGGCCATTGCTAAATGAACATTGGCAGTCAATGCCAACCTGCTTTCCAGCATACTTCCCAGCATGCAGGATATATTATTTTCTTCTGCAACTTTATTGATGAGTATTGCTTCGTTAATTCCTCCGCTTTTTGCGAATTTGATATTGATATAAGCACAGGCTTTGTTTCTGATGATCCTTTCTGCATCATGATGTGTAAAAACACTTTCATCAGCCATTACGGGAATAGGAGAGAGTTTGCAAAGCTGAGGTAATAATTCATCATTGTATTTGCGCATGGGTTGTTCGCAGAATTGAATATTATATTTCCCCAATGCAGTTAATGCAATTACCGCCTCATCATAGTTCCATCCCTGATTGGCATCAATGCGTAAAATAACGTTCTCTCCGGCGGTTTTTCTGATCTGTTTTATTCTTTCTACATCCTCTTTGGGATTCTTACCTAGTTTAACTTTGATCATTCGAACACCTTTTTGAACAAATTCAAGGGCAGAGGAGGCCATTGATTCGGGTGTATCGATTCCTATGGTAAGATCGCTCTCGATCTCTCTTTTTGCCCCGCCCAGAAATTGATACAAAGGCTGTTTAGCGTGTTTTGCCGAAATGTCGTATAAAGCCATATCAAAGGCGCTTTTGGCCGTGTAATTGCCTGCAATGAATAAATGAAGCTCATTTAAACGTTCTGCTATATTCAAAGCATCTTTGTTTTTCCACAGTTCTGCAAAATCCTTTGCCATTTCAAAACAGGTATTCTGAGTTTCACCTGCGATCATTGGAAAGGCAGAACATTCGCCTACGCCAATGATCCCATCATCCGTATGGATCCTTATAAAGATGTTTTGAGCGAAATGCATGGTTCCAGTGGCAATGGTAAAAGGCACCATCGGGATGGGGTACTTATAGATTTCAGTCTTGATGATTTTCATAATTGGTTAATTATTAAGCAAGTTAATTATTCTAATCAATTTGCTCGTAGCATTAAGCAGAAGTGGAACTTCCCTCTATATTATTCTAAATTTTTGCAACATTCTTTATATAATTACGTTATTGGCTTAGGACGAGCATAGGTGGACAATGAAGTAACAATAAATGCTGCACCTTAAAACAGGATAAAATCTGTATTAAATTAACATGACTGCATAACTGTTATTTTTTAGTTCAATAACTGCTTCCGATATTCGTATGACCAATGATTCTAAAATGAATATTTCCTTCGACAATACAGAAAATGCGTTTGCATATAAAACTGATAAAGAATTAAAGCAATCAAAATTTCTATTCAATACAATGGATTATCCTTTGTTTGTCCCTATCGGAACAAGGCTAACTCCTTTTTTAATGAAAACAGGATTGCCTGTTCATGGAATTATACGGAATACAATTTTTAAACAATTTGTTGGCGGGGAAACATTGCCTGAAACTTCTGAAGTAGTCAGTTTGTTAAAACAATTTGGTGTTCAGGTGATCTTAGATTATGGTGTAGAAGGAAAAGAAGGAGAAGAAAATTTTGAACATGCCGCGGATGTTTTTATTGATGTTATAAATTATGCTGCTACACAATCCAATATACCCTTTATTAGCGTTAAAGTAACTGGTCTTGCAAGATTTTCATTATTACAAACCTTAAATGAAGCTCCACGTTTACGAAGTGGTATTCATGACCATGAACTTGAGATCGATGAGTGGGATAGGGTTAGAAAAAGAATGCACCGGATTTGTGAAGTGGCAGCTGAAAAAAACATAGGCGTATTGATTGATTCTGAGGAAAGTTGGATTCAAGATCCTGTTGATAGGCTTTGTATGGAAATGATGGAAACCTTTAATAAAGAGAAAGCCATTGTATATAATACCATTCAATTGTATCGCCATGACCGATTGCACTTTTTACACCTTTCTCACCGCATTGCAAAAGAGAAACAATTTGTTTTAGGAATGAAATTAGTTCGGGGTGCTTATATGGAGAAAGAAAGATCAAGAGCATCGCAGAGAGGTTATCCATCACCCATTCAAGTGGATAAAGAAAATACCGACAAAGATTTTGATGCTTCAGTTGAATACTGTATAAAGAACATTAATGAAATATCTTCTATTATTGCATCGCATAATGATGCAAGTAATATGCTTGGAGTTCAACTTCTTGAAAAGAATAATTTGCCCTTCAACCATCCCAATATCCATTTTTCTCAATTGTATGGAATGAGCGATAATATTACCTTTAATCTTGCAAAGATTGGATGTAACGTGAGTAAATATTTGCCTTTTGGGCCAATCCGCGATGTTATACCATATCTGATGAGAAGGGCGCAGGAAAACAGCAGCATGAGCGGGCAAACCGGACGAGAATTAAGTTTAATTAGGAAAGAATTAAAAAGAAGAAAGTCAGCTTAATATAAGTTTCGGATTTAAAATAATAAAAAGGCTCTCATTGTGAGAGCCTTTTTATTATTTGGGGTAAGTAAAGAGGACTTTATTGATTTTCAATAAACATTGGATTATAAAAAGTAACTGCGAATCGAAGAGAAATATATAGTATTTAAAAGCTGTTAAGTGCGGTTATTATGACTACAAAAAAGCCTTCTAAATTTTATGCTAATTGATTGGTGATGGCATATTTGGTAATCTCAGCATTAGTAGACATACGCATTTTTTCAAGAATACGTGAACGATAAGTACTGATTGTATGAATACTTAGAGATAATATTTCAGCTACCTGAGAAACTGTTTTTCCTGATGCAATTAATTTCAATACTTCAAATTCTCTGTCTGAAAGTATTTCATGCAGTTTCTTATTACTATCATCATTTGAATTAACGTCTACAAGTAATTCAGCAATTTCCGATGTGATATATTTTCTGCCGCTCAAAATATGTTGTACTGCTTTTACTAATTCATCCGGCGCACTTTCTTTTGTGAGATAGCCTGCAGCACCGGCTTTTAGTGTTCTTACTGCGTATTGTTCGGGAGCATGAACACTTAATATTAATACTGGTTGCTTTGGTTTTGTTTCTTTTAATTCTTTTAATACTTCAATTCCTGTTTTACCAGGCATTGTAATATCTGAAATAATAATACTCCAATCCTCGGACAATGCTTTTTCCAATAATTCGATGCCATCTGAAGCTTCTTCAATTTGTGCAAATGGAAAGGCGTCGTTCAGTATATTTCTTAAACCTCTCCTTACCACACTGTGGTCATCACCAATTAAAATATTCATAGTTTACTTTTTATTATACTTAAAATATAGAAGCTTTTAAACAGATTTTTGCAAAAGCCACCTTCAATTTATTTGACTTTGATCACGTAATTTAAATGCATTAGTTGTAATTGTTTGGTATTGTAAAACTCCTTCATTTGGTTATGGCTTGCAATAGTTAATACTACAAAAGTATTGTAGTATAGTTAATACATAGTGTAGTCATTATTACTACAAATTTTTATTTCTTTCTCTTTTAACTATAAAAGATGTCTTCTTTAATATCTTTTAGAATTTGCCTTCTATGTATATAAATACAATTTTTTAGCCTTATTTAAGGGAATTAGCAGCATAAGAATAGTTAGGATCAATAGTAGTAGTTTGTTTAGTATTTCTGGCAATCGTAGAATTATTATTCTGAATTAAATATTTAGCATACAAGTTCATTTGGGGTTTGTCTGAATTTCCAGAGGGCTCAATTGATAAAGGGTAATTTTTCCACCAACGGCCGGCTGCCCAATAACATCCTCCAATATTGTTGTCAGTTAGGTATTGAAGAAAATTATCTAAAACAACAAACCAGCGATTGTCATTATTGGGTATTCCAAATTCTCCAACAAATCCTTTTTTATTGTTTTTTTGTAACCATTCAACAAAATGTTTAATTCTACTAACACCTGTCATTTCATTTGCACCGCTTGCAGTATAAGCTTTTTTATATTCTCCGGAACGGTCTTCGTCAAAATAGCAATGCGCATTGAACATCATATTATTTGCAGGGTCAAAAAGATTTTTCAATTGATCATTATAAGCAACCCATGTTTCAGGCCCTGAATAATTATCCCCATCCACTAAAATAGTATGTGTTCCATCCACTTCTCTGATTCCATTTATAGCTTGCTGTGCAGACTCGAACCAAGAATAATTTCCCATGTGGTTTGGTTCACTCATGATACTGAAAGCATAAATATTTTTTCTTTTTCTTAAGGCTGTTGCTAATTTTTTCCAAACATCTTTATAATTAGCTCTGGATATTTGAGGGCTTCCAATGATATATTCGACATTATTGATTTTGTATCTTCCATAATTCTGCATGATTAAAGTAACCTGAATATCTCTCAGATCACATTCGTCTAAAAACTTTTCAATTAGTGAAAGTTCTTTTGAATCTAATGGTCCACCTATGTTTCTTTGTATTCTTTCCCATCTGATTGGTAACTGGATGATCTGAACACCTTTTTTTGCAAAATAAGATACCTCATTTTCTTCCGGATATATATAGTTGGTATTTAAAATGCCAGGGAGATTGTTCTGACCAAATTCTGCTCCGCAAAGCGTTACGCCAAAGGAAACTTGACGTGGTTGCCCGATTACAATTGAAAAAATAAGAAAGAAGAGGATCGTTATGAGTGATTTAGATTTCATATATATTATTTAAAAACATAATATTATATTGCAAAAGAATATTTGTGACTATCATTTGATTTGAGTCAGGGCAATAAGCAACCTGCTGAGTATTTATTCAATATTCAGCCCTGCTATGAATCAGCAAAGAACTTGAGGGATTAAAAAATGAGCAAGCAGTACCAGAAATGATACAGTGCTTGCTCTTCTAACTATTTATATGTACACCTGCCAGTATAGTATAAACAGCTTAATTCAAGAAGTTTAATATCGACCCTGGAAGGCTGTAATATTTGAGTCGTTTTTTTCATTAAAATTTGGTTTAGTGGTTTTCAATTGATTTCAAATTGGAAACGCTTTTCTGTAGGCTTTTTTGTTTTAATGTCTAGCATGTTTCTTTTTTCTTTCAATGTTTCCTTGTAATCATTTGCTGATGTAAAGTTGCTTCAGGAAAAAGACTAGCCCAATAGCGAATTGTGTGAAAAATAAGTAGTGTAAATACTAGGGGTGGGTAGTTAATAAAACACATTAAGTAGTGTTAATACTACAATAAATTGAGAAGGAGAATGACTGTGGAATGTAAATTTACTAGACCAACTTGTGTTCTATAGCGTATTTTATAATTTCAGTATTGGAGTGCATATGCATTTTATCTAAAATCCTTGCTCTGTAAGTGCTTATTGTATTTACACTTAAGGAAAGCATTTCTGCCATATCGGATATACTTTTTCCGGAAGCAATTAATTTCATTACTTCAAATTCTCTATCAGATAGGCTTTCGTGTGCTGCTTTATCAAAATTATCACCGTAAGAATCGGCAAGTAATTCAGCAATTTCGGGAGTAATATATCTTTTGCCTCTCAAAATATACTCTACTGCTTTAACCAATTCATCAGGCGCGCTGTCTTTGGTAAGATAACCTGATGCTCCTGCTTTAATGGCACGCACTGCGTATTCTTCTGCAGCATGAACACTTAAAACGAGTATAGGAGTTTTTGGAGCGTATTCTCTTACTTCTTTGATGATTTCTACACCAGACCTTCCTGGCATTGTAATATCAGAAATGATAACCGTATAAGTTTCTTTTGAAACCTTCCTTAAAAGATCCACAGCATCAGGCACTTCATCTATCTGGGCATGTGGATATTCCTCCATTAATATTAATCTTAAACCTTTTCTAACAACACTGTGATCATCTGCAATAAGAATTTTCATAACTAAACATTTTTAATAAGATTGATATTTATAATTCAACTTCAACTTTTATTCGTGTACCGCTTTCTTTTGAGCTTTCAATTGTCAATTCACCATTGATCAATAATGCTCTTTCTTGCATACCTAATAACCCCAACGACTTTGTTTTCTGTGATGTATCGAAACCTTCTCCATTATCTTCAATCATTAAAATTATTTTATTACCTTCTTTTTGAATCGTACAATCAACTTTTGTTGCTGAAGCATGACGCATCACATTGGTCAAAGACTCCTGGCAAATGCGAAATAAGTTAGTCTTCACATTATTATGCAACTTAACATCACCTATTTCATTTTTAAATTTACACTGAATTGTGGTTCTTTTCTGAAAATCTCCGCAATACCATTCAATTGCTGCTGTAAGGCCGAGATTGTCCAGAATACTAGGCCTTAATTCCTGTGCTATCCGTCTTATTGAGTTTACCATTTCTCCCAACTCAAGGATAGTACTATCCATTTTTGCTATTACTTCTTCATTATCACCTTTTATTCTTTTCTTCATCCAACTGAGATCAATTTTAATCGCGGTTGCCATTTGTCCCAATTCGTCATGAATCTCTCTGGCTATATTGATCCTTTCCTCTTCCCTGCTATTTTGAAGGTGTGAAGCAAGGTTTCTGAACCTGTAGTTCAGTTTAATAAGGTTTTCCTGTATACTTTTTTGCTCAGTAACATCTTTAAAGTAGACAGATACACCATCGGATGAAGGATAAAAGTGAATCTCTATCCAGCTATTAAAATTTGAAAAAAAATCTTCAAAATAGATGTATTGTTGTGTTTTAATTGTTTTTTCATA
>CAIMKO010000363.1 GCA_903841915.1 uncultured Chitinophagaceae bacterium
TTTAACTGCCAGCTGAATATTGATATCAACAATTTCCCTTCTTGAATCCAGTACACAAATAAACTGATCGGATCTTCCTTCAACCTCAAAAGAAATAACACTGTCGTCAGCGACAACTATTGAACGTACATTCAAATTATGAGGGGCTACCGGTGTAATCACAAAACTAGATGATTCGGGAAATAGTATCGGGCCATTACAACTCATATTGTATCCTGTAGAACCTGTTGGTGTTGATACTACCAAACCATCGGCCCAATAGGTATTTAAGAATTCACCATTCAGATAGGTATGTATCTTGATCATCGGGGATGTGTCTCTTTTATGGATTGCAAATTCATTTAATGCAAAAGGCACATGACCAAATAAAGGCTGATTGGCATCCACATGTATCAAACTTCTTTTATCGACAATAAATGTTCTGTTCACCAATGCATCCACTGCCAAGGATAATTCATCTCTGCTGATGCTAGCCAAAAAACCGAGTCTCCCAAAATTGATACCCAAAATAGGAATATTGCTGTCTTTAACAATAGTTACTGCATCTAAGATGGTTCCATCACCGCCAATACCGATTAAACATTCAACGTCTTCGTCCAGGTCCTCTGTTAATTGAAAAGGAGTAAGTTGCTCTATCAAATGTTGCGGCAGAGAGAATTGTTCCAGCAAAAGATGATAAATAAATACACGAATTTTATGCAAGGAGAGTTCTTCCAGCAATGCTTGCAAAGAACTTCCCTGTTCTGCATCCAATCCTCTGCTATAAATAGCTACTTTCATTATTTAGATTTTTATAGAGATTCTTTAAAACCCGAAGTAATGATACAATTTTAAAAATCGCTATGGGCATGTAAATATAATCCATTCTGACCTAGTTGGTTGAAGCTGTACTCGAAACGAAAAACAAAATCGTAAAAAGAAACCACATCAAGTCCAACTCCCCAGGTATGCATTAATTGATTATTGAACAGATTGCTGTTAAATGTCGGGCTATAACTGTACCCTACATCACTATAGGCTTTCATATAAACACTGAAAGGTACTTTATCATGTGTCTTACTGTGGAAAGGGGTTTTATAAACATACTTGAACAACTGATGGTACAAAGTAAATTTTCCCAATGCCCCCGCCGTTCCATCTACCACATAGTACTCCATTCCTCTCAGTAAATAATAGCCATATCCGAACAGGGGTTGATTGATAAAATAATCAGTTGAAGGGAATTTAATACTGCCCGCTCCTTCAATATGAAAAAAAGTATTAGGCAGTATTGGTTTCGCATACAAAGCATGAAACCCAACCTGCCAAAGGTTTGTAATGTTATCCAATCCTCTTTTATATACAAAAGCTTCTCCAATAACCCCTTTTGTGGGATAACTATTATAGTCTGTATTATAGTATCTGAAAAAATACCCGAAGTCGAGGTATTTAATGTTGGTCAAATGATTAGGGTAATAAAGAGGGTTCAATTTTAAAACAGTATCTGCAATAGATTCATCAGTATAAGAGATCCTAAAAAAATGCCTTACTCTTTGATCGGGGCGATAAGAATAAGTAAGATCATACCTTGTAATATCACGTACATAATCGTTGTCCAGTTTAAAGAATAATTGTTTGTTATCAGAACTTGTTGCATAGTTTATTTCGTGCTGACGTGAATAAGTATATCCCACATTAAATCCCTGTGTCAATTTTTTATCAATGAAGGGAAGATCGTAACGTAAAGTTATCTGCTGAGTATATCCACCAATCAACCAAATATTCAATTTGTCATTTTGCCCGGTAAAATTATTCTGCATGAACTTGATGCCATAATTCACTCTATCTAAACTTCTGTTTTCTTCTACCCACCACTGGTTAAAATTTCTGTCAACCAACCTGAAATAGGGCAGCGGAAAAAAATACCAGCGTTCTTTCACATCAATATTTATACTAACAACATTCCCTTTTTGCTGAGAAATGTAAACAGAATCATCCACAAATAACCCTGTGTTATAAATGAGTTGTTTTGATTCGATCAATTTTTTTGCCAGTTCGCCTGATGAAATATTATCTCCCCTTTTGAAAGTTGTTTCGCGAATAATAATATAAGTTTTTGTTTTTTTATTGCCCGTAACGATCACATCACCGATAACCTTTATCTCTTCTTTATTGGAAGGAAGCATATTTGAAACTAAAGGTGAGTTGATAGTATCACTTCTTTTGACAGATTGCGCCAAAACATCTTGCTGAAAATAAATACATAATAGAACAGCACACCAATATCTCATCTTTATACTCTGTTATTTAGTAAAAGTAAATGTAAGGGATTGATGGTAGAGGCATGAATTTGCGGTAAAAATTAACAGCTTTCGATAATGATACGCTGCTATTAGAGGCCTTTTAAGGCTTATTCCCATCAAATATTTAAATACGAGATCAGGTGATTATAGTTTTCCTTAAGCTCATTGGCATATTGTTCTTCCCCAAAATAATAACGTATCTGATAATCGTATCGTTGGAAAGTTGCCACAATATCACTTACCTCAATTTTATTCAGTTTAATGGTAACCAATAATAAGCCCGAATCATTTTCAGACATGGTATTGAGCTGCATGATGCTGGCAGCATTTGTTTCAACCAATCTGCTTATTTCACCAAAGGAATAATTGCGTCTTTCCACTTCCAGAACAATAATACCCCCCGGCTCATCACTGCCGGTAAATTTTGCTACTATTTTCAGCAACTCTGCAGAAGGGATTACTCCAGCCAGTTCTGATTGATCATTAACTACCGCAACTAATGAAAGATTAAATTCTGAAGCTTGTTGTAATGCGGCTATGAAATGTTCACTGCTTTTTATAGAAGCTTTTATCAGCAAATATTCTAAGGAAGCAATGGTATTGTTTTCATCTGTATCAAGCAGATCATCTTTGCTCACCAGTCCGGCAAATTTTTCTTCAATCAATACCGGCAAATGCATCACTTCATATTCTTCCATTAATTGTAAAGCAAGCGATACTTTATCAACTAAATTGATGGAGGGGTAATTTGTTTGTATGTGTTGTGATGCTAACATCATTTCCTTTCTGTTATGAACAGACACCAAAAACTATGCAACAGTTGCAGCAGGTTTTCTCATTTTTGTAAGAAAACTGTTCAATATATCATTGAATTCATGAGGCACTTCCATCATCGGCGCATGACCGCATTTATCAATAAAATACAATTCACTGTTTGGTATCAATCTGTTGAACTCACGTCCAACAAACGGGGGAGTAATGGTATCGTTATTACCCCAAATCAATAGAGTGGGCTGTTTAACCTGATTTAATTCTTCACCCAGATTGCTTCGAATAGCACTTTTAGCCAGAGATATAACTTTGATGACCTTTATACGGTTAATGGTTATTTCAAACACTTCATCCACCAGCTCTTTTGTTGCCATTGCGGGATCGTAAAAAGTAAGAGCTGTTTTTTTCTTGATATATTCGTAATCGCCTCTTTTAGGATAACTGTCGCCCATGCCATTTTCAAACAACCCGGAACTTCCGGTCAATATGAGCGATTTGATTCTTTCTGGATGTTTTAAAACATGAACCAATGCAATATGTCCGCCAAGTGAATTACCTAATAGGTTGATGTTTTCATATCCTCTTAATTCTATGAATTTCTGAACATGTTTCTCTAATCCGCTCACTGTTGTATGAAAAATGTCAAGCTCAAATAAAGGCAACAGTGGTACTATCACTTTATTTGTTTTGCGGAAAAATTCAATGAGGTATTCGAAATTACTGAGTGCACCGAATAATCCATGTAATAATAACAAAGGTTCTCCTTCTCCTTCTTCCAGGAATCTAAACTTGTCTTGTTGTTTAATTTGATACTCCATAGTCAATTTCTTAAGCAAGCAGGTAATTCGGCGCTACAAATAAAAGCAAATTACAGCTAAAAAAAACCAATTACAAGCAGATGTTAATTAAGATATAACACCATAGCCAATAAAGTTACTTCATTTTATATAAATAATTCCCCGAGAAAAAACTTAACTGATGCTCTTTCCAACTGTTTCAAAAAATGTTTCAAGCTCCAAAAACATATCTTTAAAAAAAGGAATGATCACCGCAAAACCGTTTACGATTGTTGGTCCGAATGGTTCTGTAAATCCATAAACTTTGGATTCATGGATCGTTTCCTGTTTTAATAAATGTATTTTATCCGCGTAAAAAAGTATCACACTAAAAACAGTAATATAAATGACTGTATACAAAACAATCCCGCCAAGGCGATTGATCCATCCCATCAGCATAAACTCAGCGGTTTTCTGTAAAATACCTGCCACAAATCTTATCAGCAGAATGAAACCGAACATCACCAACAAAAATGATAAAAAAGGCAACCATTTCGCAGCCAGGTTTGTACTTTGCTGCAGCCAACCGGCAACAGCCGTCGACAATTTTAATGCCGCAGCCAGGGCAATGATCACAGCAAAAAAGGAGAATATCGCAACAATAAAACCTCTGCTGTAACCTTTGATCACAGCCAGGATCATTAAAATGCAAAAGAATAAGTCTATGACCATTTTATAATCCGGGTTTAATTTTTAGAGTTTATCTCCTTATTTGGCTAATAACTCTTTTACCACTGCAGATATTGCTTTACCATCTGTTTTGCCTGCCAATTGTTTGGTGGCAATACCCATTACTTTTCCCATATCGGCAGCAGAAGCAGCCCCTGTTTCGGAAATGATCTTTGCGATCGCCTCTTTTAATTCTGCTTCGCCGAGTTGTTTGGGCAGGAATTTTTCTATGATCGTGATCTCTTCTCTTTCCTTTAATGCAAGGTCTTCGCGGTTTTGCTTTTCAAATATCTCCAAAGAATCTTTACGCTGTTTCACCAATTTCTGAAGCAATTTTAATTCTCCTTCTTCACTGATCTGGCCATTAGCGCCGGGTTCTGTTTTCATTTTGATAATTTCTGCTTTAACAGCACGCAATCCACGCAAAGCCGGTTCATCTTTGGCTTTCATGGCATCTTTCATTTGTTCCATTATTTGTGTTTCCAGACTCATACTATAAATTTTATGGTGAGATTAAATTATCCTTTGTTTTCCTTCAGCTGCAATTCCTTGAATTTTGCATAGAAAGCTTTTGCAAATGTTCTGATTTCATTCACTAAAATTTCATCGTGCGTTGCCCGATCATAAGAATCGGCCATTCCCATAAAAGCCTGAAAATAAAAATCAGCCATTTCATCTACCATCATTTCGTTGGTCCAAAGATCAACACGCAAAGCACTTTTTTCGGCACCATCCCAGAACGCCACCATCATCGCTTTTGCAGCTTGCATCTTTTCTATGGTACTGTCGGATGCTGCCCAATTAATTTTTTGTGGCACTTTATCCTTGTCTAAATGAACATCGATTTTAATAGTGGAAGTATGCATGTACCTTTTTCTTTTAATATTTATAATGAATTGCAAATGTAAGGCGAATCGTTTACAGCTTTTAATTTCTGACAGTTTCCATAATCGTTTGCCAGAATAAGTCTGCAGTCTTATCCCAATTGAATTTCTTTGCTTGCTGAATGCCTGCTTCAATTAATTTGCTGCGCGAAGTTTCGTCTTTATACAATTGAAGCATTTGTTTGGCGATCGTATCTGCATTATCGGGTTCTCCGTACAATGCGGAAGTGCCGGCAATTTCAGGCAGACTGCTTGTATTGCTTGTGATGACAGGAACGCCGCACTGCATCGCTTCAATAACGGGAACACCAAACCCTTCATAAAAAGATGGAAATACCATCGCATAAGCGGAAGCTGTAATTTTTGCCAATTCTTCTTCAGGTAAATAATTTAACAATACAACGTCATCGCGATATTTAAAGGTCTTCAATTTTTCAAGTGTCGAATCAAATTGCCAAGCTAACCTTCCCGCAACCAGTAATTTCATGTTACTATGTTGCCATTTTTTAAACAAGGAAAATGCTTTAAGCAAAGTGATCAAATTTTTTCTGGGGTGAATACCGCCGGTAAATAAAAAGTATTCTCTGCCATTGGCATATTTTTCTTTGGTCGATTGCTGAGAAATATGATCAATCGGCTGAAAAATGTTTTTTGCTGCGCTGAATACCACATTGATCTTTTCAGGTGCAATCTGGTATTGCTGAATCATATCATTTTTAGAAAACTTCGAAACAGTTACGATCTTCTTCGCCTTATTCAAAAACTTTTTGGTGAATGCCTGATAATAATACAAATGGTGTTTGGGAATGAATTTCGGGAAATGTTTAAATGCGAGATCATGCACCACTAATAATTGCGGAACGTTACCTGTTAAACTGCAAAAACCATAGGGCTGAATTAATACATCTGGTTTGATGGAACGTAATGCCAGCGGCAGTTTTACATCATACCAGTATTTGAAAGAAAACGCATGTCTTGCAGCAGGAGTAACAACGATCGGTTTTACATTTGATGAAAAAATAAATTTTTGATCAAAGGGTCTGTCAAAAATAAAGATGAATTCATGTTCAGGATACTTTTTTACAAGGCGACAGAATATTTCCTGAACAAAATATCCGTATCCTTCCAGATGGTCTTTCTGCAAAAAAATAGTGTTTACTGCAATGCGCATATCAATATAAAGATAACATCAAATTAAAAAGTTGAAAGAACTTCAGCAGTACAAGGGTGCAATTCTTTCATCGAAAGAATTGAAGGCAACGAAGTTTACCTAATATTCAAAAGTCGACTAAAAAATTATTTCTTTTGTTTTGCCGCCCATGCATCCATTTTCTTTTCTACAATTTCCAGAGGCAAACAACCATCTTTCAAAAACTCATCATGAAAAGCAGATAGTTTAAAATGATCACCCAATTGTTCCTGATATTTATTTCTTAATTCACGAATTTTTAATGCCCCTATCTTATAACTCAATGCCTGTCCGGGTATTGCCATATAACGCTCTATCTCAGCGGTGGCAGCCTCTTCACTGATAGCCTCATTATCCATCATGTATTTAATTGCAGCTTCTCTTGTCATTCCTTTTACGTGTATTCCGGGGTCGACTACCAAACGTATGGCACGATGAATTTCATCGCCCAAAGCCCCCATGTATTGATAGGGATCTGTATACAAGCCTAATTCTTTTCCCAAACTTTCGCAATATAAAGCATAGCCTTCGCCATAAGCGCCATACCATAAGAAACGACGGAACTTAGGAAGCTTCTCATTTTCCATTTGCAATGACCCCTGATAATGATGACCAGGAATTGCTTCATGCAAAAACAAACTTTCCATCCCACTCGTTGTATTGAATTTTGTTGCGTCTAAAATAGGAATATAAAAAATACCCGGACGAGAACCATCCGGCGAACCCGGATTATACTCAGCACTAGCGCTCGCTGCACGAAATGCTTCTGTTTGACGAATCTCGAATTTTGATTTCGGAACCCTACCAAACATAGTTTTTAAATTAGGTTCCATCTTCGTATGTATGGCATGAAAAGCATTCAACACTTCTTCAGGCGTTTTATAAGGTGTGAACTGTTTATCTGTTTTCATGAATTCGAAGAAAGCTTTCAGATCACCTTTAAAACCAACTGTATTTTTAACACTATCCATCAAATCGCGGATACGTTTTACTTCCGATAATCCTGTATTATAAATTTCATCAGCTGTTTTGGCAGTGGTGGTCCATAATGCTATATCATATTCATACAAAGCGGCGCCATTAGGCAATGCGCTGATACCGCTTGTATTTCTCGCTTTGGGCAGGTATTCATTCTTTAGAAAATCACCCAATGTTTTGTAAGATGTGAGTATATTTTTTTGAATGGAAATTGTAAATGCATCCGTTAATCTCTTTTTATCTGCATCAGAAAACTCTTTGGGCAATTTATTGATGGGACCGTAAAATAAACTCTTTGTTACGTCATTCACCAGCATTGCATCCATTTGCGGGATCATCTTTTGCACCAATGCTTTCGACAAAACATAATTTGCGGCAATACCCTTCCGGAAATAAATAATGGCGCTGTCTGTCCATGTACTAAATCCATCCATTCGCTTTAACCAGTCTTCATAATCTTTCACTGTTTTGAAAGGCTGATTACCTGCGCCACTTCCCAATTCGCCAAAATCTAAGGTCATTCCCCAGAATTGATTGGTAGGAATATAATTGGTATGGAATTTAAATCCTTCCAGATTTAATTCCATCTCGCGTTTAAAAATATCGTAACTAATCTGATCATTTGCATTCAATTGTTCTCTGTCGAATCTTGTAACATATACGAGGTAGCGATTGTAGAACTCTTTTAATTTCTTTCGATAATCATCTGTAAAATCTACATAGAGTTTATCATTGTATCGCGGATCGCCGATGGCAGTGGCTTCTAAAGGATACAATTGCAAGCGTTCTTCATAATATTTATCGAATAATGCAGACAGTTCTTTATTGTCCTGATTTTGTTGATTGGTATTGCTGAGTTTGCAAGCACTGAAAAAAGCAAAAAAGGCCGCTGAATATAGAACTAATTTTTTCATGACATTATTTTGAAGGATGAATATAAAACTTTGCGAGGTTTATAAAGATTAATATTGATAAAAACCTTTACCAGATTTTCTGCCTAGCGCTCCTTCCGTTACTTTTTGTTGCTGAATATGGGATGGTTTCAATCTTTCGGGTTTATCCAATGCTTCCCAAACAATTTTACTTACGCTGTAATTGATATCTATGCCGATCAGATCCATCAATTTAAAGGGACCCATTTTAAATCCGCTGGCTTCCATTACTGTATCAACGGTTTCAATATCTGCCAAACCTGCTTCCAATAATTTCATCGCTTCTAAATAATAATGTCGGGCAACCCTGTTCACAATAAAACCGGGAGCATCATTACAAAGCACAGGTATTTTATTTAATTGCTTTGTAAAGGAAATGATCGTCTCAACAACAGAAGCATTTGTTTTATCTGTTTTAATTATTTCCACCAATTTCATGATCGGTGCAGGATTAAAAAAATGCATCCCTATTAATTGCGAAGGATGATCAATTTCTTTTGCAATTTCACTGATCGAGATAGACGAAGTATTTGTTGCGAAAATAGTTTGAGGCGAATTGATGAGCGTTAATTGATTGAACAAATCAAGCTTCGCTTTTTTTTGTTCGCTGATGGCTTCAATAATGATATCAGCTTTGCACTCATTTATAATTGAAGTAAAGCTTAATCGTCTAATGATCTGTTCTTTTTCTGCGGCATCTATCTTTTCTTTTTGTAACAATAATTGCAAACGTTCATTCAAACCAGATCTGCTTTTTACGATCATGTCTTCATTCACATCAAACAAAATTGTGGCAAAGCCGGATTGTGCACAAACCTGCGCAATGCCGCTGCCCATGGTTCCTGCACCGCAAACACAAATAGTGGTTGACCGATTCATATTTGCAAGATACTTACATCTTTTCCACCTGCATAACAAGTTGCAAAACTTGTTTGCTATTTTTACAATATGGGATTAGAGCAATTAAATTTATTTTCCTTAGGTGACCTTCCTCCCAAACTGGAGAAGAATAAGACTGTTTTTGCTGATAAGAAGATAAAGGTTAAAGTAAAAAATAAAAATAAAGAACCGCTGCTCACCAAAAATCCGGAAGAAAAAAGAGGCAGAAAATCCACCAAAGAAATTTATGCCTCTGCTGATCTTATCGATATTCCGGATGATGAATCACTCAATCAAAAATTATATTACAGTATCAGCGAAGTGGCGGGATGGTTTAATCTTACAACGTCACAAATCCGTTTCTGGGAAAATGAGTTTGATATTTTACAACCCCGCAAAAATAGAAAAGGAGATAGATTGTTTCGTGTTGAAGACATCAAGAATCTGCAGTTAATCTATTATTTACTGCGTAACCGGAAATTCAGCATTGAAGGTGCCAAAGAATATTTAAAAGGCAATCAAAATAAAGCAGCATTGCATCATCAACTTTCTGAATCTTTAACGAAGTTCAAATTATTTTTACTCGAATTGAAAGCTAATTTAGGTTCCTGATTTTTTCGTCAACTTAATACTTTGATCATGAAGAAAATAATATTTTTATTTTTTTTGACTGTACTTGTGTCCTGTTCTTCTTTACATAAACTTTCCAAGATAGATTATTCAGTAGTCCCCGATGACAGGGCTAAGATCCTGAAAGGCAGCATCAATCGTTCACTCATTGAAAATGACAGTTCTTTTGCATGGTTCAAAGAAAATATGAAATGGGGGCAAGCAGATGAAGCTGCTGTAGCCGCATTTAAACAAAAAGGCAACCAATTTAAGCTGATCATTTTTGGCGGGACCTGGTGTGAGGATACACAAAATATATTACCTAAAATTTATCGTGTAGTGGATCAAAGTGGTTATCCCGAGAAAAACATAGCACTGATCGCTGTTGATAGAAAAAAACAAACTATCAATGATCTTCATGTAGTTTATAAAATAATTAATGTGCCAACCATTATTGTTTTGAAAGATGGAAAGGAGATCGGGAGGGTGGTCGAATATGGAAAATCAGGTTCACCTGAAAAAGATTTGGCTGAGATCGTTCAGTCTATTAAGTGATCATTTATTCCTTACGATAACGTCCATATTTTTTGCAGCTAATTCTATTTTATCTTTTTCAAGTAATGCGATCACGCTTAAATTAATTTCCTCCCGCAATGCAAAGAAAGCTTCTATCTGCTGTGGCATTACTGTAAAATAATCAACAGCAATGATGTGAGCATTTTTTCCGGTATCCTGCAAATACACGAATGAGTCGGTTACATCTGCATGTTGTTTCATTAAGTTTTTAATCTCTGTTATTATGGTTTTTATCTGCCCGGAAGTTGTAGAAAAACTTAGCTCCAAACGGAGCTCCACCTTTCGTTCTGTTCGAAGTGTGATATTGTCGATAATGGTGTCTACCATTTGCTTGTTGGGGACTGAAATATAAGTTTTGCTCTCCGTTCTGATGCGCGTACTCCTTAATCCGATCTTTTCGATTACACCTGTGAAGTTTTGTACTTTAACGAGATCTCCCGTAATAAATGGTTTATCGAAAAAGATGATAAAAGAGGCAATTAAATTTTCTAGGCTTTCTCTTGTTGCAAGTGCCAATGCAGCACCAACAATACTTAATCCGGTTAATAAATTACCAATATCCTTATTAAAACCTAAACGCAATACAAGCAATACACCGATTATGATTAATATTACCTTGAAGAAGTCTTTGAAAAAGACAATGAGTTGATTATCGGTTTTATCTTTAGTAAAATTTGCTTTTTCTTCTAAAATTTGTGCAATAAATTCAACGATACGTATACATAGCCTGATAAATAAAACCACAATAATAATTATACCGATAGTGCTTACAAGATCTTCGGTGCTTAAATGTTTATGGTAGAGTGTGACTTTTAAAATTTCAGGAAAAGTCAATCTGTCTAATGCGGTATAAGCAATGAATACCAACAGAAACCTTTCCATTGGCTTGATAACAAGGCTAAGAAATGCATTCTTATTTTGCGATTTGTTTTTGTTAGTGATGATGCTCAATAATTTACTTGCCAGAAATCTTGACACCAATCTTTTGATCAGTAGCATCAAAACTATCGTGCCTATCACATAGAGATATTCCTCCACCGTATTATCTAAAAAATTATAGTTCAAAATCTCTTTCATGCTAAATTATTCTTCCCATTTTTTTAATTCAACATCTTTGCCATCAAAAGTGGCATAAGTAAAATTGCGGATCCAATCACCAAGGTTAATATATCGGCTATGATCGTTCAAAGTAAAATCAATAGGATAATGCCGATGACCAAAAATAAAATAATCAAAATGTTCTTTTTGCAGGATCTCTTTGCAATAAATGATTAGCCATTCGCCATCTTCGCCCAGAAAATGCTCGTCACTTGTTCCGGTTTTTACTCTACTTTTTGTGCTTAAATAATTGGCTAAACCAATCCCCCATGTAGGATGCAGTTGACCAAACAGCCACTGGCATAATTTGTTGCGGAAGATTTTTTTGATAAACTTATAGCCATGATCGCCGGGGCCTAACCCGTCACCATGACCTATATAAAATTTCTTATTGTTCCAAACAAATGTTTTGGGTTCGAAATAAA
>CAIMKO010000364.1 GCA_903841915.1 uncultured Chitinophagaceae bacterium
GTTCTTTCTTTGGGAAGGTATCGATGAGTCCTTATGTTAAAATTGACACTACTATAAAGCCCAATCAATTTTTAGTGGTTAATGGTGATATCAATAAACTTTTTGTATTTGATGAACATCTTAAGGTAATGAAAACTATAAATACTAAAGGACCAATAGTTGACTTAGATTTTCAGGAAGATGGTGTTTTAGGATTAAGCATTGGAAAAAATTTGGTGGCTAATAATTTAAAAGATGGGAAAGTTTATCCCATCGACTTAAATGGGAAGCTTAAAACTGAACCGATATTTGATAGTTTAGCAAGACCATGTAAGCTTACACATGCAGATCTTAATGGAGATGGTAAAATGGATTATATCATTTCTCAATTCGGTAATCTGGTCGGCAATCTTACCTGGATGGAAAATACAGGAAATGGTAAATATATACCTCATATCTTAAGAAATAAACCCGGACCTATTACAACTATCGTAAATGATTACAATCATGATGGTCTTCCTGATGTTTGGGCATTATTTGCACAGGGGGATGAGGGCGTTTTTTTATATACCAACAAAGGGAAAGGGGTTTTTGAGGAAAAACAGGTACTTAGATTTCCTCCCTCTTATGGATCAGTATTTTTTGATCTGGTGGATTTTAATCATGATAGTTATCCTGATATTATTTATACTGCCGGAGATAATGGTGATTTTACTGATATTTTAAAACCTTATCATGGCGTTTATATTTTTCTAAATGATGGGAAGAATAATTTCACGCAGAAATATTTTTATCCAATCAATGGTTGTTTTAAAGCAATTGCCCGTGATTTTGATGGAGATGGAAATATTGATATTGCTACTGTTAGTTTTTATCCTTCATCCCTTGAATTAGAAGAGTCTTTTATTTTTCTAAAAAACAAAGGCAACTTTCAATTTCAACCCTATTCTTTGCCTGAAGGTACAAGATTTCAAAAAGGGATTTCAATGGATGTGGGAGATATAGATGGAGACGGAAAATTAGATTTGATACTAGGTAATGGGTTTTTTACAAGTAATAAAACAGGACTTTATAAAGAACCTTTATTCTTAGTATTGAAGAATATTACAGGAAAAAATAAGCAATAAAAAGTTCTGTATACTCTTGTTTAGAATATTGCAGAATCCTATTAAAATTATCAGTTACATTCTATGAAAATATACATATCACTTTGCTTTATTGTTTCATTCAACTTGCTGATTCATTCAGTTTGTGATGCACAAAATATTATACTCCATCAAACAAATGAATCAGGCAGATATAAAAATGGCGAAAAAGTGCGAATGACTTTATTGGTGAAAGATCAGCATATGGATTCGGTTTCAGTAAGGATCAGAAAAAATTTTACGAATCAACCCTCGCTCCAAAGGATAAAATGTACTGCAGATACAATAACTGTTTTTGAAGCAGTATTTACTGAGCCAACGACTGTTATTATAGAAGCTTCTACGAAAACAGATACATTAAGTATCGGTTGTATTGTTGATGCAGAACATTACAAACCCGGTACGCAGCGCCCGAAGGATTTTGATAAATATTGGAAAGTAGAAAAGAAAGCTTTACGCTCTTTACCCATGAATGTAAAAGCCGACACTGTCAAAGCATCAGCTCAAGGGTTTACTGTTTTGAATATAGAGATCAATTGTACAGGTCCTAAATCGGCAAGAGGATATTTTGCTAAACCGGAATCTGCCAAACCACATTCACTTCCCATTGTGCTATTCTTACATGCAGCAGGGGTAAGTGGATCATGGTGTCGTTCGGAACCGGGTAATGCATTGCGTTATGCAAAAATGGGAGCGGGTGCACTTTCGTTTGATTTAAATGCGCATGGAATGTTAAATGGTCAAGCCAATGAATATTATACTGATCTTGAAAAAGGGGAATTAAAGGATTATGCAACGAGGGGGTTAGAGAATAAGAATGATTGTTATTTCAGAGGAATGTATTTACGATTGATCAGGACCATCGATTTTTTAACCATGCAACCTGAATGGGATGGTAAAAGGATTTTGGTTTTGGGTGAAAGCCAGGGAGGTGGTCAATCATTGGCAGCAGCCGGGTTGGATCACCGTGTTTCGGCGGCTATTGTAACAGTTCCTGCCATGTGTGACTGGGGTGGAACATTGGTTGGTCGAAGAGGTAGTTTCCCTTATCCGTTTTCTACAAAATATGATAATGAAAAAATGTTAGCAACCGTTCCTTATTTTGATGTTGTTCATATTTTGAAAGCTGCTAAAGCAAC
>CAIMKO010000365.1 GCA_903841915.1 uncultured Chitinophagaceae bacterium
CTGATCCTGGCCTATGAAGAAGCAATGGTAAGCGAATTACAGCACCGACCCATCACATCCATTGTAGAGAATAATGAAATGGAAGTTGGAAGAATTCTGCTTCAAAATTTCTCATTAAAAGATAATCTCGGCATCAACGATTCGAAAAACCTGTTGATCTTAAAAGCCTGTCAGCGTAATCCTGAGAACATTCTCAAGATTTTGAGTCAGCATCCGAATGTTCCCTTTGCAGATAGTCTACTGGCCATTATGGCTTATAGAAATCCGGAAGAGTTTTACAATTATGCTTCGGCGCCTGATGCATTGGGAAAGAAAATAAAAAAAGTGAATGACCCGCTGGTAAAAACCATCAGCAATATGGCCTCCATGCCAACGGGCAGGTTTTTCTTTCCATTTCTGGATGAGGTTTATCACAAGAAAATAAACTTTGATACGCTGCGATCGCTTGCTGATGATGAATCGGCTTATTATAAGTTATTGGTAAAGACAGAAATTGATTACGCCGGAAGGGCACAAAAAGGGGATACCCCATTTGTGATGCATGTGCTTACAGAAAAGCTGCGATCCAAAGCCATTGAGGTCTATATTGATGAGATCAATGCTTTGCATGAAGAAAAATTAGATGCCGTTCGTTTCAGAAAATTAGACAGTCTTTCTGCCACAGAATTATATTATTTATGTGTATTGGGCGAAGAAGAGATCTATACCAGCAGTTACCTAGGTGTATACAAAAGGATCTGGCAAAGAATGACCGTAGAACGGGGAGATACTTTACTGAACCGGGTGAACCATGATTATTATAAAAAATTCATCCGAATGGCAGCTGCTTATAATGAGCTGGATGATTTTTTATTGAGAATGGATCAGGAAACTGCGCAAACCCTGATGAAGAGTTTTGTGAATGATCTGGATAAAAGCAGCTCTCTGGAAGATGCAGTTGATGTGGCAGATTCTTATGCCAGCATCAATAATGTGCAGCTAAAAAATTTATTGGTCACGCAGGTACAGAAGAATTTGCTGCAAAATAAAAGATCGGGCAATGTTCGCGGACAAAAGATCTACGAATTGCTCAATACCATTTTTACTTCGATGGATAGTAGTAAAACGGATGCTTTTGCTACGCTGGGTATTCCGCCGATGTTCCAGATGCCTGTTGCTTTATTAAAAGATTCTACAGGCAAGATCATCATTGAACAATTTTTTTACGGTGATAAGGATGGTGTGAATATTTTCAATTCATTTTTGAGGACCTATACGAATGCCAATTGGAAAATTACGAGAAAACCCGAATGGGCTGAAGTACGTTCCGTGAAGGGAACACCCATCATCATCTATGCCAACAGGCCATTGGATACCGAAAAAGACCTGGATGCAGAAGCACAAAAAAATATGGGCTATTATATAGATTCTTTGGGTCAGGATCCAACTGTTATTCTGCATCGCGGTCACAGTTATTACGTTAAATCAACCATTCAACAATTGCCTTCTTCTGCCAAACTGGTGTTACTGGGTAGTTGCGGAGGCTATCATAGCCTGAATCAGGTACTGAGCATTTGCCCCACGGCTCAGATCATTGCCAGCAAACAAGTAGGGACTGGTGTTGTAAATATTACTTTGATAGAAGCCATCACTGAAACACTGAGGCAGGGTAAGGACTTAAACTGGCCCATAATGTGGCAGAATCTTCAGTCAAGATTTGTGGGAGATACTAAGGAAAAATTCGATGATTATGTAGCCCCGCATAAAAATTTAGGCGCTATTTTTATCATGGCATATAATAAAGCGATGCAGGAATAAATCTTATTGTAAATAAGGATTATTTTCTTTCTCATATCCAATCTTAGTGGGCATTCCATGACCCGGATATACAATTGTTTCATCGGGCAGAACAAATAGTTTTTCCCGGATATTTTTTAAAAGCGTGGCATGGTCCCCGCCCGGCAGATCCGTTCTACCGATACTTTCCCTAAACAATACATCGCCGCCGATCACAAAATGTTGTGCCTCGCAATAAAAACAAATGCTTCCCGGAGAATGACCGGGGGCAGCAATAACTTTTAAAATATCATCATCCAGATGAACAAGATCATCTTCCTGTAAAAAGTGAAGTGGGCCGGCATAGTTTTCAAAAGGCAGACCGAATCTGATACCCGAATCGGGAGCAACGGACAGCACGATTTCTTCGTTGGGATGAAGGAATAGTTCCAATCCATATTCTTTGAAGACCCATTTGTTGCCGAAAACATGGTCGAGATGGCAATGGGTATTTAATAACTGAACAGGCTGTAAAGACTTTTGGGTAAGAAAGCTTTTTAACGTTTCCTGCTCAGCGCTGAAATAGCATCCGGGATCAATGATCAGTGCATGGCCCTTATCGTTATAAAGAATATAAGTATTTTCCTGAACAGGGCTAAAAGTAAATGTCTTAATATGAATCATAAACCTATTTTATTTGGTTAAGAGTAATTACCTAATTTTAACAGACATTGAAATGTTTGAAATGATTTCGACAATAACTTCACTCTCTCATTTTATTTGCCATCATTTTGAAGGTTTCAGTTTTCTAAATTATGACAGGATATGCAAATGAACCGAATCTATAAATATTTATTGCTGGTTTTATCCATAATACCGCTTTTTGCCGTCTCACAGGTAAACACTGTTGAATTTGGCAAGAACCGTGTACAATTCAAAAAGTTCAAATGGAAATTCTATCAGTCACCCAACTTCAATACCTATGTTTCACAGGGCGGAACTGAATTGGGGAAATTTGTGGCACAGGTAGCAGAAGAAGAATTACCCTCTTTAGAAAACTTCATTGAGTATTCCTTGCAACGCCGCAGCAATATTGTGGTGTATAACAGCTATGATGAATACAAACAAAGCAATATCGGCATTGGTATCGACTGGCAAAATGCAGGCGGATTAACTAAACTGGTGAACAATAAGATCGTGCTGTATTTTGATGGTAATCATGATCATTTAAAATTGCAGATCCGTCAGGGTATTGCAAAAATATTGACCGATAATTTATTATTCGGAGATGATATTGGCGAAGTAGCCAGTAATCAGGCTTTATTGGATCTTCCTAAATGGCTTACTGACGGATATATTGCTTATGCGGCAAAAAACTGGAGTACTGAAAAAGATGACGAATTAAAAAGTGCGATGCTGAGCGGGGATTATACTTCCTTCTACAATTTTGCATTTGCAAGACCCGCCATTGCAGGGCATGGTTTCTGGTACTATTTCGCTGAGAAATATAAGAAAGAAAATGTTACTTATTTTTTATACCTGGCGCGCATGTATAAAAATCTGAACAACGCTTCCCTGAAGATCTGTAAAAAGAAATTCAATGAAGTATTGAATGATTTTATTCAGTTTGAACAGGACAGGTATTATAAAGATATCCGCCAGCGACGCAATGCACCCAAAGGGGCATTAAGCATTACAGAAGATGTTAGTACACATGACTATTTCCGTTTTCAGGCAAACCCTAATCCGCGCAATAATAATTATGCAGTGGTTGAATTTAAAAAGGGTGTGTATAGGGTAAAATATGTAGAAAATTTCTGGGACACAAAAGTGTTGATCGATAAAGGTGTTCGCACCAATCAGGGTGATATTAACCCCAATTATCCAATATTAGCATGGGATGTAAAAGGAACAAGACTACTTTGTATTTATTGGGAAGCAGGTCATACAAAGATGTTTGTATATGATGTGATCGCCAAATACAAACGCTTCAAACAAAACATCGATGGATTCGATCAGATACTGGATGCATCTTTTATGCTGGATGCAAATACTTTAGTGATGAGTGCGGTGAAGAATGGTCATTCTGATATTTATACTTATAAGATCGAGGAGCAAAAATCTGAGCAGATAACCAATGATATTTATGATGATCTGAATCCAACATTTGTTTCATTCCCCAATCGCTCAGGCATTATATTCTCATCCAATCGTCCCGGTCCGCTTGCTCCTGATAATGATACCGTATTGCCAAGTAAATA
>CAIMKO010000366.1 GCA_903841915.1 uncultured Chitinophagaceae bacterium
ATAAATAAGGAATCCTTCATACCGTTTATTGTTCGACTGGTAATGCGCAGTTACACGCATATTACTATTACTGGCATTTTGTGTTTTGAACAAACCCGGTGAATTACCGAAATGGTATTCGAATGAAAAATTAAAATTACTTTTCTTGTTTTGCGTATGCAGGATATTGATGATTTGCTCTGCTTTATTCCCAAGCAAATAAGCCAACTCTGTAAATGGCCTTGTCGTAGTAAAGAACTTCGTATCCTCGACCTTGTAATTGTATATATCATACTGGTGAAACCCTGCATCCCAACCTGCTTTCATCAGGGGGCTAAAAACATAAGACCTTGCAGCCGTGCCGTAATTACCCATATTATTAAACCAATAAGGCTGCGGCAATTTTTTACTAAAATCATTTAAATTAGAATCTAAAGTCCTGTTTCGAGTAGAATCAAAATAACGGTAAAACAGGGTTATCGAGTCGGCAAATCTATCTCTATGCTGCAATGAATCCTTCCTCGCAGCGCTGTTACCAATGGGTCTGCCCTGACTATCATATCTCACAGATGACTGGCCCGAATAACTACCTGAATAATTGCCTGAACTCTGAGCAGCAGCATTGATCGTCCACCCAAGTAACAGACTTGTTAAGAACAATAATTTTTTACCGGTCAATAGTTTCATGCTGCTGAAATGTGCTGCAAATTAACTGTAAAGCTGTGAATGAAGTGATAAAAACGCTTAATGGAACACATCAATAGCTTTATTACTACATCCCTATTCTCTTTTATTAGATGGATCTTACTATTTCCTTGAATAATAGTGCCAGTTTCGGTTCTGCTTCTTTAGCTGCCTGCAATACTTCCTCATGAGTTATGATGTTTTCATCTTCACGGATACCCATGTCGGTTATCACGCTTACAGCAAATACTTTTATATCGCAATGAACTGCTGCAATGGTTTCCTGAACAGTACTCATTCCTACCACATCACTTCCCAATATTTGTATCAGTTTATATTCTGCTCTGGTCTCAAAAGTGGGACCTGTTACTGCCGTATAAACCCCTTCATGGATATTAATTCCGTTTGCTTTAGCTATGCTGTGTGCTTTTGCGATCAATTCTTTAGAATAGGGTTCGCTCATATCAGGAAATCTTGTTCCTATCTCATCCTCATTCTTCCCCATCAATGGATTTTCTGTGAAAAAACTGATGTGATCGTTGATGATCATCAGATCCCCTACCTGGTAATCAGGATTTACAGCTCCCGCCGCATTAGATAACAATAAAGCTTTCACGCCTAACTGTTTCATCACTCTAACAGGATAAATGACCTGTTGCGCAGTATAACCCTCATAAAAATGAAAACGCCCGCCCATTACAATAACAGCTTTTCCTCCCATCTTTCCAAAGAGCAGTTTACCGCTATGCCCTTTTACGGTACTCACCGGAAAATGAGGTATCTCGGCATAAGGGATCGAAAATTCGATATCAATGTCATTGGTAAGATTTCCTAGTCCGCTTCCAAGTACTATTCCAATTTCCGCTTCGGATTTCACTTTAGAACGTATGTACGCAACTGTTTCACTTAAATGTGTCATCAAATCACTCATAACATAGACGGTTTTACTAAAAAGTTGATCAATATAAGTTTTATTTCCTTTCTGCCTCCGGTTTACAGGTAATAAAAGCCCTTGATTTTTACCGGGTAAAAGGGCAAATTTATTCTTTAATAGTACTAAACGACATAATGTGGGTATTTATTGACCGGCTTATTACTTATCTCACCCGGGTTTGGGCCCGTCTGAGAGCAAGAAAATATTTTCCCCTTTACAAAAGACCTTGACCGACCGAATTATTTTGTTTTCTTTCCCATATCCCTCTTTTCCAAAAGCCCGGTCATTCCCGCTTTCTACCATTTATTCACATGCCAATATTATCTTTATGTTAACTGATGATATTGTACAATACAGCAATTACCTTACTCCCTCAACAAGCTGCTTTGTATGAACAATCATTCAAGTTTACAATGGGTCCCGGTTAAAATTGAAGATGACCATGAAGTATATGAATTGTGGAATGGATTGAAAAAGCTGATCTCACTTTCCCTCAACCTCAGAGAACATACGGCAAAGATCGATTCGGAAGATTGCCGAAGGAATTTTCACATCGATAAAGAAGGATTTTTATTGAATACTACCGTTCTGAAAAATGAGTATGGCATCAAGATCGGGCAGATCACGCATGAAATATTGTTCAAGAATGAGGGCTTGATCGAATTGAATGAAGAGCGCTTTCATTACTGCATTCAGAATAATCCACTGGCAGAAATATTGATCTATAAAAAACATAAGAATAATCCATTACTGATCTGTGGTATTAGAGCAGAAAATGGAAAACCAGATGTCTTTTTTGCAAGAACAACGTCCGAATCAGCTGCTCAAACATCCCCTTCATTGCTGATGGCGCTTTGCTGGTTCTTATTCTTACCTATCGCCAAAGAAAATATTGAAGCATTTGCAGTAACAGCATAAAATAAAAAAAGGCTGCAATGAATATTGCAGCCTTAAACAGGTTTTATGAAGTATTACTTTTAAGCGATACGTTTCACATTCACTGCATTCAAACCTTTACGGCCTTCTTGCACGTCAAATTCAACTTTGTCGTTTGCTTCGATCTGGTCGATTAAACCATTAGCATGTACAAATGTTTCTTTGTTAGAATCATCATGTTTGATGAAACCAAAACCTTTTTCTTCGTTAAAGAACTTTACAGTTCCTTTGATTTTTGTGTCCATTGTAAAATTTAAATAAATAAAATAATAAGTTACAAAGTTACATGTAATCATCATCACAGCCTAATAAATAAAAAGGAACTATGTAAAATGCTGCTTTTCAACAGCTGAAATAAAATTTCTGCCTACTACTCTTTCTTAATTATCTTGGTAAAAAATTACTGCATGAGAAAACCGGCACTTATTATTCTTTTCTTTTTTGTGGCCTTACAGGCCAAATCCCAATCCCTTTCCCAGAAAGAAAAACAGATCATCCAATACATCGATCAGCATTTGCCCGATGCAAAAAGATTACTGATCGAAACAGTGAATATCAATAGCGGTACCCTCAATAAAGAAGGCGTAAAAAAAGTAGGCACGATCTTCAGCAAGGAGCTAGAAAAAGCGGGACTTCATTCCGAATGGGTGCCCTTGCCTGATTCCCTGAACCGGGCCGGACATCTGGTGGCCATGCGCAATGGCAAGAAAGGGAAGAAATTATTCATCATCGGTCATCTGGATACCGTATTTGAACCCGATATGCCGGCTAATCCCTGGAAACAACTGAACGACTCTACTGCAACCGGTCAGGGTGCCAATGATATCAAGGGCGGAGACGTCATCGCCATTGCTGCTTTGCAGGCATTAGAAAGCTTGCATTTAATTGATGACGCTACTGTTGTTGTCTATTTTACCGGTGATGAAGAAAGAGCCGGAACACCTGTAAGCGTTAGCAGGAAAGACTTTATTGAAAGGGCCAAATTATGTGATGTGGCTTTGGGTTTTGAAGGCGCACAGGGCCTGCAAAGTGTTGCCACAGCCAGAAGAGGCAGCAGCAGCTGGAAATTATCCGTTACCGCCAATACTTTTCATTCAAGCGGCGTATTCAAATATGGTTATGGTGCGATCTATGAATCTGCAAGGATATTAAATGAGTTCAGAGAACAGTTAAGTACGGAAAAATATCTGACGTTCAATCCCGGACTGATCATTGGCGGATCTGATGTGAATTACGACGAGA
>CAIMKO010000367.1 GCA_903841915.1 uncultured Chitinophagaceae bacterium
AGCCGGATGGTACAACTGCCGAAGTAAAGAAACCTTTAAAATATACAGTGGGCACACCAAGTGGCGCTTCTATCTTTTTGGAAAAAATGAATGTTGCCTATATTGGTGTTGAGAATCCAATTAATGTTTCAGGTGGTAGTGTAGGAAGTGAAAAAGTAAAAGTGACATTTACGGGTGGTGGGGATGTTAAAAATTTGGGTGGTGGAGAATATATTATCAGCCCAACAAATACAGGTATCAATTCATTAGTTGTAGATGCCGGCGGGAAAAAATTCACATTTCCAATCAGATGTAAATATTTACCGGATCCTGTTGCTGTCATTTCAGAGAAAAAAGGCGGTGCTATTGCGGCGGCTGAGTTTAAAGCACAGGGTGGTTTGATCGCTAAATTATTAGAATCGGATTTTGATGCACGTTTTCAAGTGATGAGTTATAGATTGGGAGCTTATGGCGGATCAATTGCTTCACCTCTAGATTTTCAGAACAATGGCCCAAGATGGTCAGGTGATGCTGCAAATCTGGTGAACAGGGCTTCACCTGGAACTAAAATGTACTTCGACGATATTCGTGTAAAAGGCCCGGATGGACGCGAACGTCAATTACCAAGTATATTTTTCACTTTAAGATAATAAGTTATATTTTATATGAAAAGACTACTTTTTTTATCGCTCCTGTTTTGTTTAGCTGTGCATGTTTCTTATGCACAAGCAAAGAAGAAAAACACGGCTAATAAAAATACTGCAGCAGCCAATGCAAAGGCAAAGAACCAGCAGCGAATAACGGATAGTTTGAATGCAGTTGCCAAAATTGCAGATTCATTGGCTTTAGTAAAAAAGTCTGATAGCCTCAAGCTTAGTATCGCGGCAGCTGCTGATAGCACGCCAAACCTGAGGATTGATTCTGTAAGCATATCGCTTCGTAATGATAATGCTGTTGATAGATCCTACATCAAAGTACGTGCACCGTTGGAGTATGAATATATCAGAGAAGATAATGCCGTGTACAGGCAAAAAGTTTGGAGGGTAATTGATACCAAAGAAAAAATAAATGCACCATTTACTTTTAATGCAGATGATGATAATGGCAATCAAAGATTCATTTCAATATTGTTGAATGCGGTTAAAAAGGGAGGAAGTAATGGCGGGGTTGATGCATTCAGCCCGATAGATGATAGATTTACAACACCTGTCACTTATAAGCAAATTGCGCAGGGATTGGTTGGAAAACCAAGACATCAGGAAATACCTGATTGGGAAAAAGATCCCGATGGAAGTAAAGGAATAAAAAAAGATTCTGTTATTATAGACGAGTTTGATCCGGGTAAAGTTTCAAAATTTGAAATAAAAGAAGAAGTTGTTTTCAGTAAGCATACTTCCAGGATGTTTACTAGAATTTTAGGAATTGCGCCGATGATCGATGTTTATAACGATAATGCAGACGGAACAAGAACATTCAGATATTCTAAAGCTGTTTTTTGGATATATTATCCCGACTTAAGAGCAACCTTGACCCACCATGAAGTTTTTAATCCTAAAAATTCAGGAGCAAGAATGACTTGGGAAGATTTGTTTGAAAGCCGTATGTTCAGC
>CAIMKO010000368.1 GCA_903841915.1 uncultured Chitinophagaceae bacterium
AGTATTGACTGATAAGCAAGCAAAAGCTCAGAACATTGGTGGTGAAGTGCTTTGTTATATCTATTAAGAAATATGTTTTGATGTGATCATCAAAACGAAAAAATATTTTCTGATACATTAAGCTGTTTCCTATACAGGCTGATCGGTCAGAGAAGCAAAAATTAAAAATCATAAAACGAAATTATTATGTCTCGTATAGGTAAAAAACCGGTTGCAATTCCAAAAGGTGTTACAGTTACAGTTGGAGCTGATAATGTAATTACTGTGAAAGGACCAAAAGGCGAATTGAAACAAGCAATTGATCGCGATATCACTGTAGAAGTGAAAGCTGAGGAAGTGGTATTTGTTCGCCCTACTGATCAGATCCGTCACCGTGCTATGCATGGTTTGTATCGTGCATTGGTTGGTAATTTAGTAAAAGGAGTAACCGAAGGTTATAAAAAAGATCTTGAATTAGTGGGTGTGGGTTTTAAAGCAGTTAATCAAGGCAATATCCTTGATCTTGCTTTAGGTTATTCTCACAATATCATTTTCGAAGTTCCTAAAGAATTAACAGTTGCAACGCTTACTGAAAAAGGTAAGAACCCAACTATCTTCTTAACAGGGATTGACAAACAATTATTAGGACAAGTTGCTGCTAAATTAAGAGGCTTACGTAAACCTGAACCATACAAAGGAAAGGGTGTTAAATACGCTGGTGAAATATTGAGAAGAAAAGCAGGTAAAGCAGCAGGTAAATAGTTTAAATAAACAAACCTTCCGGCAGCATCGGAAGTGGTAAATAGAAAAACAATGAATAGTAAATTAGTTCAGAGACAGAAGATCAGATATCGCATCCGTAAAAAAGTTGCAGGTACAGCTGTAAAGCCACGTCTATCTGTATTTAGAAGCAATGCAGAAATATATGCACAGTTGATCGATGATGATAACAGTGTAACATTGGCATCAGCATCTTCACTTGATAAAGATATCCTTGCTCAAAAAGTAACTAAGTCTGAGAAATCAAAATTAGTTGGCGCTAAAGTAGCATTGAAAGGAAAAGAATTAGGTATTGAAACCTGTGTGTTTGACAGAGGTGGTAATTTATACCATGGACGTGTGAAATCAGTTGCTGATGGTGCAAGAGAAGGTGGACTTAAATTTTAATTCACGAACATTAATTAATCGTTAGATAAATGTCTAAATTAAACGAAAATAAAGTAAAAGCCGGCGGCGATGTTGAACTTAAAGACAAAGTTGTTGCCATTAACCGTGTTGTAAAAACTACAAAAGGCGGACGTACTTTCAGTTTCTCTGCATTAGTAGTTGTGGGTGATGGAAATGGTGTAGTTGGACAGGGTTTAGGAAAAGCAAAAGAAGTACAGGAAGCAATTGCTAAGGGTATTGATGATGCTAAGAAAAATTTAGTAAAAGTGCCGATCATGCACGGAACTATTCCGCACGAACAATTAGCAAAGGCAGGTGCTGCAAAAATATTAATTAAACCAGCTGCTCATGGTGCCGGTGTAATTGCAGGAGGCAGTATGCGTGCTGTATTGGAAAGTGCAGGTATCACAGACGTTTTGGCAAAAAGCCTTGGTTCTGCCAATCCTCATAATGTGGTTAAAGCAACTATTAAAGCTTTGACTTTATTGAGAGAACCTATCGAAGTTTCTAAAACACGTAGAATTAAATTAAGTAAAGTATTTAACGGATAATCTAATTTGAAATTTCAAATTTCAAATTTCAAATTGAATACAATGAAAAAGATTAAGATAACACAAATAAAAAGCGGTATTGACAGATCTGAGCGTCAAAAACAAACTTTGATTGCATTGGGTTTGAAAAAAATGAATGCCTCTAAAGAAGTGGAAGCAACTCCCCAAATTCTCGGAATGGTGAATAAAGTGAGCCATTTGGTGAAGGTGGAAGAAGTTGCCTGATTAATTTGAAAATTTGAAAATAATTCAATTTGAAAATGAGTCATTCTTTAGAGTTTGATTCATTTTTAATTTTCAAATTTTCAAATTCATAAATTTTCAAATTCATTTGCGAGGGGTGATTCCCCGTAAGTTCAAAATCAATTTAATATGAAACTACACACATTAAAACCTGCTGAAGGTTCAACACACAAACAGAAAAGAATAGGCCGTGGTGAAGCCAGCGGTAAAGGTGGTACATCAACACAAGGTAACAAAGGTGGACAAAGCCGTGCAGGTTACTCTCGTAAGAATGCACATGAAGGTGGACAGATGCCTATACAGCGTCGTGTTCCTAAACGAGGTTTTAAGAATAACAACAAGATCACTTACAAAGTTTTCAACTTAGGACAGATCGATCAATTGCAAGAAAAATATGCATTTGCTGAATTTTCTGCAGAAAATTTATATGTTAATGGATTAATTAACCGTACTGATAAAGTAAAAATTTTAGCTACCGGTGAATTGAAGGCCAAAC
>CAIMKO010000369.1 GCA_903841915.1 uncultured Chitinophagaceae bacterium
CAGCATATATCGTTGCTGGAACCTTTGCATTTTAAGTTCACTACCGAAAATGAAAAGATCATTAAAACAGAAGCCAATGTTGGTTATGTGCATCGTGGAATTGAACAGGCCTGTTGCTCAAAGTTTAAATTTCGCCAGGTGAGTTTTGTGGTGGGTCGTGTTTGCGGATTGTGCAGTATCTCACACACCACTTGTTATTCGCAGGTTGCAGAAAAATTAGTAAAATTAGATATTCCCAAACGTGCCAAGTATTTACGGATGTTAGTGATCGAGTTGGACAGAATTCACTCTCATTTATTGTGTTTATCACACGTTGCAGAAAATTCAGGTTTTGAGGCATTATTCATGAAAACCATGCGGCATCGTGAATTTTCAATGGAACTATTAGAAGCCGTTTGCGGAAACCGTATTCAATACGATTTTTCAATTATAGGCGGTGTTGCTAGAGACCTACGTACAGATGTAGCCCAAAGTATCATAGATAAGTTTAAGATCTTCAGACCTCAGTTAGATGAGTTGGTGGATATTTATAAGACCAACTGGAGCCTATCATTAAAGAATAAAGGAATTGGAGTTTTATCTAAAGAAGATGCCATAAGATTGAATGTGGTGGGCCCTTTTGCACGTGCATCTGGTTTGGGAGTGGATGTTAGGAATGAAACCGAAGATATATTGCCCTGGAAAGAAGTTGGTTTTGAAATGATAACCGATACCGCAGGAGACGTTCATGCAAGAAATATGGTTCGTTTAAGAGAAATATATGTTTCAATGAAGATCATTGAAAATATCATCAACGGATTGCCAGAAGGTGATTTGATTGTCGATACAAAAGCTTTTCCTGAAGGGGAAGCAGTGAACAGAATTGAAGCCCCTCGAGGCGAATTGTTTTACTATGCAAAAGGAAATAAAACACAAGTACTCGAACGTTTAAAGATCAAAGCGCCAACTTTTTCAAACATTCCTGCAATGGTTGAAACATTTACTAATAATGAATATGCAAGTGTACCTGCCATTATCGGTTCTTATGATCCGTGCTTGTCATGCACTTCAAGATAAATTTCAAATTGAAATAATGAAAACGTTTTTTACAACCATCGGAAATTTATTCAAAAAGCCTGCAACCATTCCTTTTCCTGCAGCAGCTACTTATAAGCCTGATGATTACAGGGGTTTGATCGTGTTCGATGAATCTTTGTGCATCTGGTGTCGTCGCTGCGAAACGGTATGTCCTCCCGGTGCGATCGTATTTTCGCAAAATATAACCGATGGTAAGCAAACCTATCATTATAGTCCGTATGTGTGCATCTATTGTCAGGAATGTGTTCGTACTTGCCCAAAACAGGGTTGTTTAATACAATCTGCCGAACCGGGTCATCCTGCCACCAAAGAGCATGATGTAAACAATGTATGGAATAAATTATTTGCCGATTCATTGGAAAGTCGTGTTGTATATGCTGCTGAAAAAAAGAAGCAGCAAGCTGCAGCAAAAGCAAATCCCCAATCATAGTTTCTGATAGGGGGGATTTATATTCGAATTAAGTTGGGCAATAAAATCTTCTCTAATGCACGAAGTTTCTATAGCTAATTCAATCATTGAAACTGTTCAAAATTTAGCGCCTAAAGGCGAAAATGAATATGTTTCAACCGTGCAATTAAAAGTAGGTCAATTAAGCAGTATTGAAATAGACGCACTGCGATTCTCATTCGATATCATCAAATCGAAAACATCATTAAATAAAGCTGAATTGATCATTGAAGTAATTGAAGGCAAAGCCCAATGCATCGATTGCCATCAATTTTTCCCTATCCACAGTTTCGCAACACCTTGCCCTAAATGCAACAGCTATCATATAAAAATCTTAGAGGGAAAAGAAATGAAAATAGTGAGTTTTGAAACGGAACGAAATAATGAATTAAGCCACTAAACACAACTTTCCGGGAAGAGAATTACGGAATGCCGGAAAAAGAAAAAAGCTTGCAGTAGAAACCGCAAGCCTACCCTCTGTGAAAATGAACAAGTTACTGTTAAACTTATCCTGATGCAAAACTGCATGCATTCAGGCAAAAAAAAAATACCGAATATTCGGTATTTAGTGTAATAGTTTATATGATATACGCTCTTATTTCTTTAGAACAGCAGCCATTGTTTTACCGATATCTGCCGGGCTTGCCACTACATTGATCCCGCAGGCAGTCATGATCTTCATTTTTGCAGCTGCAGTATCATCAGCTCCGCCTATGATCGCTCCTGCATGTCCCATTCTTCTTCCGGCAGGTGCGGTTTGTCCGGCAATAAATCCAACAACAGGTTTCCTCTTATTATCTTTTATCCAGTTAGCGGCATCGGCTTCCATACTTCCGCCAATTTCGCCGATCATGATGATACCATCAGTCTCCGGATCATTCATAAATAATTCAACAGCTTCTTTGGTCGTAGTTCCAATGATCGGATCACCACCAATTCCTATGGCAGTGCTGATGCCAAGACCTGCTTTCACAACCTGATCGGCAGCTTCGTATGTTAGTGTTCCTGATTTTGAAACAATACCAATTCTTCCTTTTTTAAATATAAAGCCAGGCATGATACCCACTTTTGCTTCATCAGCAGTAATGACACCCGGACAGTTTGGCCCAATCAATCTTGTACTCTTTCCTTGCAGGTAATTTTTCACTTTCACCATATCCTGTACAGGAATACCTTCTGTGATACAAACAACCAAAGCAATACCTGCATCAGCCGCCTCCATAATTGCATCAGCTGCAAATGCAGGAGGTACAAAAATAATACTCACGTCCGCACTAGTGGCTTTTACTGCATCGGCAACTGTATTGAACACAGGCTTGTCCAAATGCGTTGTGCCGCCTTTATTTGGCGTAACACCACCTACTACATTTGTTCCATATTCGATCATTTGTGTAGCATGAAAAGTGCCTTCTGTTCCGGTAAAACCCTGAACAAGTATCCTTGAATTCTTATTTACTAATACTGACATGGCGCTGCAATTAGATTTTTCGTGCCGCAAAAATAGGAGAAAACAAAGTAGCGTCAAGTGTTTGCATGATAAACTTTCTAATTTTCATTGCTTTTTTATGCAGACATCAGATTGATCAAACGACCATACTAAGCTGATTCACTTCATGCCGCTCTGGTTTATCTGTGAGTTGGGGACAAAATAGTACCCGATGCTGAGAAAGCATCGGGTTTTTGAAACTAAAACTACCTCCCTTGGAATAAAACACTGAATATGTAAATCAGAGATACTTTGTACTTTTAGGCGCTGCCCGGACTGACAAATAAATAAGATAAATACTGCAAATCAAGAATCTCGTTTCCAATCCATACTTTTGCGACTCTAAATTTTTATTATGGCATCAACAGCAGACATTAGCCGTGGCATGATTTTAAAGCTAGACGGCAGTTTATACAGTGTAGTAGACTTTGGCGAAAACAAGACGGCTCGAGCCGCAGCTAAGGTTTGGGCTAAATTAAAAGGGGTAGATAATAAAAGATCTATCGAAAAAACATGGAACAGTGGCGAGAATATCTTCCCTGTACGTGTAGAAAAAAAGGCCTATCAGTTTTTATACAAAGACGAAAGTGGTTATAATTTGATGAACAATGAAACATTCGAACAGATCGCTCTGGCCGAAGAAATGATCGATGCCCCTCAATTCCTGAAAGACGGAGGCGAAATTTTCGTATTCATCAATACAGAAACAGAACAGCCTATTGGTGCTGAACTACCTGAAAAGATCGTTGCCCGCATTACGTATTGTGAACCCGGTGTTCGCGGAGATACGGCAACAAGAGCATTAAAACCTGCATCCATCGATACCGGCGGCTCGGTAAATGTTCCGCTTTTTGTGGAAGAAGGGGAATTGATCCGAATCAATACTAAGACAGGTGAATACGTAGAAAGAGTAAAAGAATAATTGGATAGCATGAAAAGGATGAAATTGTTTCATCCTTTTTTATTGAGCATACCTGAGAAATATAGGGGAATAAATTAACAAAGGCAGATTTTTCTATTTTAAGAAAATACCCGTTTTTTAGCAAAAATTAGCTATTTTGCCCCGCTTTTCATAGTAAAACAACCCTTTTTATCAAAAAACTTGCCTATTATGGACCTTAAACAAATCCACGAATTAATCAAGATTGTAAACAAAAGTAACATAGGAGAAATCAGTATTGAGGACAAAGATGGCAAGGTTACCATCAAGCAAAAAGAGGAACAAATTGTAACAGTAGCCGCGCCTCCTCAGCAAGTATATAACGTAAGCCATCAGCCGCAACAGGCACCTGCTGCCGCTCCTTCAGCCGCCGCACCCGCCGCAGCCTCTGCAGCGAAAACTGATAATTTAATCACCGTAAAAAGCCCGATGATCGGTACGTTTTATCGTCGCCAGTCTCCGGATAAACCTCTTTTAGTAGATATCGGAGCTTCGATAGAACCGGGTAAAGTACTCTGCATCATTGAAGCGATGAAATTGTTCAATGAGATCGAAGCTGAAATAAAAGGAACCATTGTGAAAATATTGGTAGAGGACAATAGTCCGGTTGAATTCGATCAGCCATTATTTCTTGTAGAACCTGCATAACCTGAAAATGCGGTAACAAATGTGCCATGAAAATGCTATTGCCCATTTGTACATTCTCTAATTCTAAATTGTATCAATGTTCAAAAAAATATTAATTGCCAACAGGGGTGAAATTGCATTGCGTGTAATACGAACCTGTAGAGAAATGGGGATCAAAACGGTTGCTGTTTATTCAACCGCAGATAAAGACAGTTTGCATGTGCGCTTTGCTGATGAAGCTGTTTGTATTGGCAAACCCCCGGGAGCGGATTCTTATTTAAATATTCCGAATATCATGGCTGCTGCTGAAATCACCAATGCTGATGCAGTGCATCCGGGCTATGGCTTCCTGGCAGAAAATGCTAAATTCTCACAAATATGTGCCGATTACGGAATTAAGTTTATAGGGCCTACACCCGCTATGATCAATTCAATGGGGGATAAGGTTACTGCCAAAGAAACTATGATCAAAGCAGGGGTTCCTGTTGTACCCGGTGGGCATGGTTTATTAGAAAGTGTTGAACAGGCAAAATCCATCGCAAAGGAAATTGGTTATCCAGTTATTTTAAAAGCAACAGCAGGCGGTGGCGGAAAGGGAATGCGATTGGTTTGGGAAGAAGGTCAAATGGAAAATGCATATGAAACCGCAAAGATCGAAGCCGCAGGATCCTTTAAGAATGATGGTATTTATCTGGAAAAATATGTAGAAGAACCGCATCATATCGAAATTCAGATCGCAGGCGATCAATATGGAAATATCAGCCATTTAAGTGAAAGAGATTGTTCTATTCAACGTCGTCATCAAAAACTGGTGGAAGAATCTCCTTCACCATTTATGACTCCTGACCTAAGACAAAGAATGGGTGATGCAGCAAGAAAAGCAGCACAGGCCATTAACTATGAAAGTGTTGGTACCATTGAATTCCTGGTGGACAAGCACCGCGATTTTTATTTTATGGAAATGAACACACGTATCCAGGTTGAACATTGTGTTACTGAAGAAGTGACCAATTTTGATCTGATCAAGGAACAAATATTAATTGCGGCAGGAAGACATATCAGCGGTAAGGATTACGAACCAAAGATGCATGCCATTGAATGTCGCATCAATGCAGAAGATCCCTACAATGATTTTCGCCCTTCTCCGGGAAAAATAACAACATTACATACACCCGGTGGTCATGGTGTAAGAGTAGACAGCCATGTATATGCCGGCTATGTGATCCCTCCATATTATGATTCTATGATCGGTAAATTAATTACAGTAGCACAAACAAGAGAAGAAGCCATCAATACAATGTACCGTGCTTTGAGTGAATATGTAATTGAAGGTGTAAAAACAACGATTCCATTTCATTTGCAATTAATGCAAAACGAAGATTTCAGAAATGGCCATTTTACAACTAAATTCTTAGAAGGCTTTAAGTTGAAATAACAGCAAACTTCTATCAATAAAAAAACCTTATCAAATTTGATAAGGTTTTTTTATTGAGTTCAAAAATAGTTTATTGATTTCCTCGCTGTTGCATCATTTTTTGCTGTTGTAGTGCTAAAGCGTCTTTCACTTTTTGAGAAACATCTTTTGGTAATGCAGCATCTAATCTTTTATCTCTTGCTTCGGTAGCTTTTTTCGTTGCTGCGGCTCTGTCTTCAGGACTCATATCTCTCATTCCACGCATTCCGGCGCGGCTATCAATCACAATATTCACAACTGAATCTAATTGAACATCTGTTAAGAAATTCAAAGGTTCTTTGTATCTGCTTTTCATCATTTCCTTCATCTGGGCTGGATCCATTTGTTGGCCGCCACCCGGAGGTTGTGCAAATAATGAAGTAAATGAACATGCAACCAAGAAAGACATTAGGACTAATACTTTTTTCATATTTTTTGTTTTTTAGTGATGAAAATGTACAATCAAAATCGGATATAATTAATAATTTTCGGTGGAAGGCTAATTCTTCTCGGTTTTATAAATAAAAAAACCTCGCCGGTTATTACACCGGCAAGGTCCTTGGTTTATTTTCTTGTACGATTTTATCTCAGGAAAAGGATCTCTCTGTATTTTGGAAGGCTCCAGAAATCATCATCCACCAGATGTTCCAGCTTGTCTACATTGTAACGAATATCATCGAAAAATGCATCTTTTACCTGACTGTTATATGCAATTGCTTTTGTTCTTGTATCAGTGATCGCATTGGCAATTTTTCTTGCTTCAACCAATCCATGAACTTTATCGAAAATGATATGAACATGTTCACTGATCTTAGTAGCAATCGTCAATTGACTTTTGTAAGCAGATTCAG
>CAIMKO010000370.1 GCA_903841915.1 uncultured Chitinophagaceae bacterium
AAAGCTCTTGCATAACCCTCAGTGTACAATTCAATTCTATCTGTTCCTGTTAGGGCTGCTGCTTCTACCATTTCGATCACCGGATCAACAAATAAGGAAACACGGATGCCGGCATTCTTAAAAACAGAAACAATATTTATAAGATAATCTTTGTGTTGCACGGTATCCCAGCCATGATCGCTGGTCAATTGTCCCAATGCATCGGGCACCAATGTTACCTGATCGGGCCTTGTTTCTAAAACAAGGTCAATGAATTTCTGTTCCCTGCAATTGCCTTCGATATTAAATTCTGTGGTGATGATCTTTTTAATTTCACGGGTATCGTTGTAACGGATATGTCTTTCATCAGGACGGGGATGAACAGTGATGCCATCAGCGCCGAAACGTTGTGCATCCATCGCAATCTTTATTAGATCGGGATTATTACCGCCTCTTGAATTGCGCAGTGTTGCAAACTTATTGACGTTCACGCTTAATTTGGTCATGCGACAAATGTAATACGATTTAAAGATTCTTCTGTACAGCAAATAGAAAGAGAGCTTCGATTTTATCAGGATAAACTTTGAATAGAAAGGATGTTATCAATTGATAAGCCTTAAAAAACAAAACCTGCTGCTTTTGCAAACAACAGGTTTTTAGATTTTTCCAAATTCATTTATTGCCATCCTGCTAAAATAGCTCCTGCAACTGCAATACCAACAACATGATAACCGCAGTCGATAAGATATAAAGCCAATGATTTTCTGGTATACAAGTAATTGATACTAATTGTTGCAGATGAAATTGTTAAGCCAACCAGTAAGCCTAATTTGATTCCGCCCAATGCATTTACTGCCGGAAGGATCTGCAGTAAAACTGCTAAACCAAAAGAGATGATGAACATGAAAACAAAACTTCCGCCCATTGTGACTGCCATTCCTTTTTTTATAGCGGGATCATTAAAATCCAAATTGACAAGTTTCATCCATTTTTTGGCGAATAAAACAGGACTGTACCAAACTGATCCGAGGGCAAAATAAGCAATAGCCGCAACAACGACGTGCAGCCAATTGATGTGGGATAATACTTCATTAAACATATGGTTAGTTTTAGTTGGTGAAGAATGTTCTACAAGGTAAAAACATTTTTTGATGATTACAATAGGCAATTGGGGGAGATGATTAACTTCGCCTGCAACTATTTCATGATCGCTTTGTTTTAATAATTATGCAGTATCGTTCATTAGAAGATTGTTTGATTGATCTGGAGAAGAATGGCCAGTTGGTCCGCATTAAAGAAGAGGTTGATCCTTATCTGGAAATGGCATCCATTCATTTGCGGGTGTATGAAGCTGGGGGACCGGCATTATTATTTGAAAATGTAAAGGGAACTAAATTCAGGGCAGCATCCAATATTTTCGGAACCCTTGAAAGAAGCAAATTCTTATTCCGAGATACTTTTAGTTTGGTACAACAGATCATTGAATTGAGAAATGATCCCATCAAAGCCATTAAGCATCCTTTCAAAAATTTGCAGGCAGGATTGGCAGCATGGAAATCACTACCCCGAAAAAATCCTAGTTCAAGACCCATACTTTTTGAAGAAATTAAGATATCTGACCTTCCATTGATCCATCACTGGTCAAAAGACGGGGGTGCTTTTATTACATTACCACAGGTCTATACGGAGGACATAGATGCCCCGGGTATCATGAAATCTAATCTAGGCATGTATCGTGTGCAATTGAACGGTAATGAATATGAATTAAATAAAGAGATCGGATTGCACTATCAGTTGCACAGAGGTATCGGTGTTCATCAAACAAAAGCCAATAAAAAAGGGTTGCCATTAAAGGTTAGTTGCTTTATAGGTGGCCCCCCGGCTCATTCATTAGCAGCGGTAATGCCATTGCCTGAAGGGGTAAGTGAAATTAATTTTGCAGGATTGATAGGGGGAAGGCGCTTCAATTATTTTTATGAAGAGGGTTTTTGCATTAGTGCTGATGCTGATTTTGTCATTACTGGAGAGATCTATCCTGAAGAAAATAAGCCCGAAGGTCCTTTTGGTGATCATCTCGGTTATTATTCCTTGCAACATCCTTTTCCTTTGATGCGTGTGCATAAAGTATATGCCAGGAAAAATGCGATATGGCCATTCACGGTGGTTGGGCGACCGCCACAGGAAGATACCAGTTTCGGTCATTTGATCCATGATTTAACAGGCAATGCGATCCCTCAGGAAATTAATGGCTTAAAAGAAGTGCATGCAGTAGATGCTGCAGGTGTGCATCCTTTACTGTTGGCGATCGGCAGTGAACGCTATACGCCATACAGCCCAACAAAACAACCGGCAGAACTTTTGACCATTGCCAATCATATTTTGGGAACCGGGCAATTAAGTCTCGCAAAATTCTTATTCATTACTGCGGATGACAGCAAACAATTAAGTACGCATCGTGTCAGTGAATTCCTGCAATATGTTCTGGAAAGGATCGACTTAACCAGAGATGTTCATTTTTATACCAATACCACAATTGATACTTTAGATTATTCAGGTACTTCCCTTAATAGTGGCAGTAAAGTGGTGTTTGCTGCTTATGGAGAAAAGAAGAGAGATTTATGTACAGTAATTCCAGAAGCGCTCAAATCATTGAACGGATTCAGCAATCCTCAGCTAGCCATACCTGGTGTGATAGCACTGCAGACTGATCCATTTTCAACGTATGATACTGCAAAAAAAGAAGTTAGTTCATTAAATGAGCAAGTGCCGACTCCCGACCTGCCTACCGGACAGGCAGGCTCCCGACTCCCGACTTGCGTTTTAATTATTCTCTGCGATGACGCATCATTCACTGCTGCCGATCTCCGCAATTTTGTCTGGGTAACATTTACGCGTTGTAATCCTTCGCATGATATCTATGGGATCGGTGAATTTAGCATTCATAAGCATTGGGGCTGCACAGGTCCATTGGTCATTGATGCCCGGATAAAGCCGCATCATGCACCACCTGTTCTATTGGATCCTGCAGTGGAAAAGAAGGTAGACAGGATCTTTGAAAAGGGAGGGAGTTTATATCAAATAACTATGACCTAATATCAAAAAACGAAATAAAAAAGCATTTTAGTGATATTTGTTATTAAATTATCAACAAGAAGCAGTTTTGATGCAGCTTTTCAGCCCAATAAATAATCTATCTTTATAATGTAGGAGAATTGACTAATTTTCTATATTTTTACCGCAACTTGACTTAAATGAATTTTAACCGGAAAATATATCTTGCTTTATTCATAAGCTTTTTGGGCTTAACCAGTTATGCACAAGATGTGAGACTTACAGTTGGTACTGGTGTAAGTTCTTATTACGGAGATTTAATAAGAGAAAATTCAGCTCTTTTGAAACAAACTTCCCCTGCATTCAGTTTCGGGGCAACCTATGATATTCAGTCACAACTTCGTGCAAGGTTAAATGTTTCCTTAATGAGCGTTAAAGGAGATGATAAACTTTCCAAAGATGCAAATCTCCGAGCTCGTAATTTAAATTTCAAAACCAATATTTGGGAAGTTGCATTGATGGGAGAATATGATTTTCTTGACAGGGAATCCTATAATATTGTTCCATATGTATTTACCGGCATTGGTGTTTATCATTTTAATCCATACACGAATGATAGTATTGCAGGAAAAGTATTTCTGCATGATGTTGGAACGGAAGGTCAGTATTTAGGCTTGCCGGGTTATCCCAAACCATACAGCCGTACTCAAATTGATATACCTTTCGGTTTTGGCATACGGTATGAAGTTTCAGAAAGCGTGTCTCTGGCTTTGGAAATGAATTACAGGTTTTTATTTACTGATTATCTTGATGATGTGAGTACGAAATATGTAAATCCCACTTCTTTATTTTATTCTTCCAGTTATTACACAGCCAATAGTAATTATTATGCTGATCTGGCCGCAAGACTTGGTTTTAAAGCTGAGGATCCTAAAAATCAAATTACTTATCCGAGAGGAAATCCAAATAAAAATGACAGATATTACTCCATACAAATTACTGCAACATTTAAGTTAGAGAATTTCTCATTATTTGGATTAGGCAGCAGTCCATTTGGTGGCGGTGGCTATAACAGCAGCAGGCATTACACTTATTAATTTCAATGATCTTTATAAATAAAAAGAGGATGCAATAATTATTGCATCCTCTTTTTTTATAGGTATCTTCTTTGATTAGAAACGTTCTAATTTCGAAAAGAAAAAGTCTCCTTCAATTAATGCATTCTCATCGCTGTCACTTCCGTGCACTGCGTTTTCAGCGATAGATGTGGCAAATCTTTTGCGAATGGTTCCTTCTTCTGCATTTGCAGGATTGGTTGCTCCGATCAATTTTCTGAAATCAGCCACTGCATTCTCTTTTTCTAATATTGCTGCGATGATGGGGCCACTACTCATATAATCTACCAACTCTCCGTAAAAGGGTCTTTCTTTATGAATGGCATAGAATTCACCTGCCTGTCCGGGTGTTAATTTTGTCCATTTTAAAGCTTTAACACTAAAACCGGCCTTAATGATCTGGTCTAAAATAGCGCCTGTATGTCCCTTAGAAGTAGCATCAGGTTTAATCATTGTAAAAGTTCTGTTACTCATAATTTCATTTTTTCAATTTCGCTGCAAAATTAATGCATTTGAAATTCTTTTTTTGAATTCGAATGTTACACATTTGCAAACTATTCTCATTTAAAATCAAAAACAGCACATTCTAAGACCTAATTCCTCTATTTTTGCCGCCATTGTATGAAACCTATCACAGAATTTTATCCTCAGCTAACTGAACTAAAGAAAGTTGTCATTACAACGCATCAGAAACCCGATGGAGATGCCATGGGGTCTGCTTTAGGGCTTTTTCATTTCCTAAAAAGGCTTGGACATGATGTAACCGTGATCTCACCTACCAATTGGGCTGATTTTTTAGACTGGATGCCCGGCACTGCTCAGGTCATCGATTTTGAAATGAGTCGTGACAAAGCTAAAAAGATAATTAAGGAAGCAGGTTTGATATTTTGTCTGGATTTTAATATCCTCCATCGCACCAAGAATATGGAGAAACCCTTGGAAGAAGCAACATGCATCAAAATATTGATCGATCATCATCAGCAACCGCAGGAAGAAGCATTTGATTACGGAATTAGTGATTCCGGCAAAAGCAGCACCTGTGAAATGGTATATGATTTTATTCTTCAGTCAGGTCATTCTGATCAATTGAATCTGGATATTGCGACCTGTTTATATACCGGTGTAATGACGGATACAGGTTCTTTTCGCTTTCCATCCACCAAACCATCGGTACACAGAATGATCGCTCATTTAAAGGAATTGGGTCTGGAGCATACTCCCATTCACGATCATATTTATGATAATTTCCTGGAAAACAGATTAAGATTCATCGGTAACGCATTGCTGAACCGGATGGATGTTCTCTATGAATACAATACAGCCCTAATGTATATCCCTAAGTCTGATATCCTCAAATACGATATTAAAACAGGCGATTCCGAGGGATTGGTCAATTATCTGCTCACCATACAGGGAATTAAGTTCGGTGCAATCGTTATAGACAGGGATGAGGAAAGAAAATGGAGCTTTCGTAGCAAAGGTAACTTTGATGTTAATACATTTGCACGCCTACATTTTGAAGGCGGGGGACATTTTAATGCGGCAGGTGGAAGAAGCAGTGAATCTTTGGAACAAACAGTTAAAAAATTTTATCAGGTAATAAAACAATACGAAAATCAACTTCAATAATCAAAAAATGAAAATCATCACATCCATTGTAGCTGCTTCCATTTTGTTAGCGAGCTGTAGCCAGTACGAGAAAACCAAGTCAGGACTTACTTATAAGATCACCAGCGGTGGCAGTAAGGAAAAACTGAAACAAGGTCAGTTTGTAAAAATGAATATCAGGTTTTCAATCGGAACGAAAGATTCAGTTTTAAATTCTACCTATGAACATATCCCTGCTTATCTGATGGTAGATACATCCAGATCGGCTAAATACAGTTTTACCGAATTACTTCCGCTTTGTGCAAAAGGCGATAAGATCGAATTTGTATTGAGTATCGATACATTGAA